>JBIKUW010000055.1:0-8490 GCA_044347385.1 Rickettsiales bacterium | reverse complement strand
TGCAGAAGTTAATGCGATAATAAATAAGATCAGATTGATTCTTAAAAATAATCGAGATTCAAATAAAAATTTAAAATCAGAAAGGAAAATTTTAGAAAATCTTTGTCATTCCAGTTCCGTACTTGTTAGGAACGTGGAATCTTGTCAGAATATTCCTCATGCCTCGAGGGATTCTACGCATTACATGCTGGAATGACAAATGTAAGCATCCACGGGGCAAGCCCTGTGGTTTTAAGTGCTTATATACAAAATGTCATTCCAGACTGCGGGGTAGGCATGGGATCTTGTTAGGAATTAGTGGTGCATTGGGAAATGACTGAAGGGATGGCACGTGCTTAAAGCAGTGGGGTGACAACACAAAAAACATTGTCATTCTGAAAGTTTTTGTCATCCTAGACTAGGGAGTAGGCGTGGAATCCTTTGATGCTTGAGAAATGTAAGAATATATATTTTTAAAATAATAAAGGGATTTCATGCCAGATAATAAATATCTGTCTGGAATGACAATATATTGAAAGGGTCGGGTGACAGAAACCTAAGAAAACAAGGCCTTTCACCTACAAAGGTATATTTTTATGCTTAAATTTCAATTCTGTATTTTTATACTTATTAATTGAAATATTCAATGCATCTATCAACACTTTGCGCGAATACGCTGGCTCAATAATGTTGTCTATAAATCCTAAAGATGCTGATAGTTTTGGATTTGTGAGATCGTTGTATTCATTCATGAAATCATTATATTTTTCCTGATTGTTGATATCTTTTTTTAATAAAAGTTCCGCAGCGGCTTGACCACCCATTACTGCAATCTCACTTTCAGGCCATGCAAAATTGAAATCCGACCCTAGATGTTTTGAGTTCATAACAATATAAGATCCGCCATAGGATTTTCTTACAATGATTGAAATTTTCGGAACTGTCGCTTCACTGTAAGCATAGAGAAGTTTTGCCCCATGAGTAATGACACCATTGTATTCCTGTTGAGTTCCAGGTAAGAAGCCAGGAACATCCACCAAGCTTATCAATGGAATATTGAATGCATCGCAAAACCGTATAAACTTTGCTCCTTTTGTCGAAGCATTGATATCCAAACAGCCGGCAAGTGAGAGAGGTTGATTCGCTATTACTCCAACGCTGTGTCCATCTAATCTCGCAAACCCAACAACTATATTTGTTGCAAATTGTTCCTTTACTTCCAAAAAGCTATTGATATCAAAAATTTCCTTTATCAAATGCTTCACATCATATGGATGATTTGGATTCTTCGGTAAGAAATCATTTAAATATTCGTTGTAATCTTTTTGCTTCCTGATGTTATCGTTATCATGTAATCTAGATGGCAGTTCGTAGCAATTGTTTGGAAGATAGCTTAGAAGCGATTTTAGTTTTATCATCGCATCAACATCATTTTCACAAATAAAATCTGCAACGCCGCTTTTATTTCCATGAACAGAGGCGCCTCCAAGAGTTTCATGATTTACATCTTCATATGTAACTGTTTTGACAATGTTTGGGCCAGTTAAATACATATATGATGTATTTTTAACCATGAAAATAAAATCTGTTAGCGCTGGAGAATAAACCGCTCCGCCTGCGCATGGCCCCATAATCATTGAGATTTGCGGAATAATGCCGGACGCTTTGACATTGAGATGAAAGATCTCTCCATAACCAGCAAGAGCTTCAACTCCCTCTTGAATTCTTGCTCCACCAGAGTCATTGATGAAAATCAAAGGAGTCTTTGTATCAATTGCTAGATTTGCTATCTTTGTGATTTTCTGAGCATGAGCATATCCTAGTGATCCGCCGTTCACTAGAAAATCTTGAGATGCGACGCAGTATTTGCGATTGTTGATTTCAGCGCATCCTGTGATTACACCATCCCCAAGAGATTTTTTCTTTTGCATGTCAAAGTTATGGCATCTATGTTTTACTAACGCACCAATTTCAAGAAATTTTCCACTCTTTCCTAAGAGTAGATTGATTCTATCTAAGCTTGTTAATTTGCCTTTCTCATATTGTTTATTAAGTGGCATTTCTTGCTTCCCACTCTTTTCCTTCAATGATATAGTTTGATTTATAAGATTGTTAGTTGCAATTGTGTTTTGAATAGAAAGGTTGAGATTGTTTTCTATTACGGTATCAATTGTATTATCAATTATATTAGACATATTTTTGAATAAAAAATATTGACGAAATATTTACATTAAGCTCATGTTACATAAAAAGAATTTTTTTTGCAAATATTTCGGTAAACATATTCTTGAAAAGAATTTGTTGTATTAAGTAAGAAAGATATCGCGATATTTGAATCGCTCTAGCTTTGTGAGAGTGTAGGGCATGTTAAAGAACTGTCACTCTCAGTGGATATTGTCATCCCAGGCAGATGCTTGTCATCTGGCGTGGGATCCATAAAGGTATGAGAGATGCCGTTTGGAAAGTGCTGTATAGATTACACGTGTGTGTTACACCATGGAATGATATCAATGCGTTCCTGTCATCATAGACTACGGAGTAGGGGTGTGATCTTGTGAGGTTTGAAGAATGATTTGAAAAGAGTTGTAGCTCTTAAAATATGAGCTATAAATACAACTATTCTTAATATGTTAAAAATATTTGATTTATTATATAAATTACTTTAAAATTTAATTAATTTTATTGTTATTTATTAATATATGGAGCAGAAAAATAATAATATGTCGATTAGTGGAGTTGCCAAAAATTTATTTTATGGAGTTATAGAGGACGTCAAAAATAGATCTGATCAATTAGGATATCTAGCTCCTTTTGCTTATATATTAGCTTCCGCAACTGAAGTTGGTGCTGGTATAGTTGAGCATAGATTACAAAATCAATATAGAAATAATTTAGTTGCATCTGAATCATCAAGAAGCATTAAGTTATCTCAATCAATCAAAATGTTCTATGATGATAGAAAGAAAGAGATGATGGTTGTGGATGACGAGTCTCTTAATCAGATTGCTTTTGGTGATAAAACACTAAAGAATTTGTTGTTTAGAGGCAGAGGAGAATATGCGATTGATATCGGTGATCAAAGTGATTATGAAGAAAGTGAATATCAATATAAAGTTGATATTACAGTGCATAATCAAAAAAGCAATGATCCTTATATAAAAGATATATTGCTAACGCAATTTAACTTTGATAAGGAGGTTTATATTCCTGATGCTTACAATGCTAGAGATGAATATAATTCATTCTCGATGGTAGGGTATATAGGTAAAAAAGATGATTATAATCTGCTATATAGCAATGGCGCATCAAGACAGAAATGCGATGCGGGATTAATTTCTTTCTCTAGAAGTGGAAAGGAAAGTAGTAATGATAGATATTTCTTTCAATCTCACGGAGATAATAAGAATTGCACATTATCCAATAATTTGGTTATTGGATTGAGTGGTGATAATAAGAACTTATTGGTATCGAATTTCTATAATGATGGAACTAGATCAGACAGAAATATTACTCGTTTGAATACAGAGAGTTATGATATATCAAATCCTGGTCGAATAGTTTTGGGTCCAGTAACTACGGGAGCTACGACAAAAGCTCCTTCCACAACTGTGACGCCTGATAGTACAATAGTAACAACATCAGGATCATCTACTTCTACTTCTACTTCTACTTCTACTTCTACTTCTACTTCTACTTCTACTTCTACTTCTCAGAAGCCAACAACCACATTTTCTGCTTCTATTAGTCCTAGTGAATCTAGTTATGCAAGTTCTAGTAGTTCTAGTTCTACGACAACTACGACACCAGAAGTAGTTGTGAGTACAACAAAAGAGCAAACCACAAAGGTTGAAACAACAGCTATTAGTAAAAATTCTACAACTGCTGTTGGCACAACTACAAGAGGAGAAACTACGTCGGAAGATACAACGACTATAACATTTCCGAGTACGATTATTCCAAAAGGGAATTCTAGTGCAGTTGGTTGGGTTTCAACTGTTTTAGTTATCGGGGGTGTAGCTATTATAGGTGGATTATCCTACTGGTATTTTAAGATAAGAAAGAAAAGTGTGGGCGCTGGGAATGATGTTCAGATGTCCAAGATAAATGGAAGTGAAGAGGGTGATATGGATAGTATAGTTTCTTCCAATCTTGGCAGTGAAACAGAGGGGGTAGTTAGTGATTCCGCTGCAACGGAATCTTTGATTGAATCAGATGTTCTTAAAAGTGAAAATGTGAAAGCGCAAGATTCTTCGAAACAAGTCTTTCCCGCGGTAATTACTGTGAATGAGACATCATATGCTACTGCAAATATTGCTGGCCAAAACTTAGTTAAGTTTGTATCATCAGAAGAAGTAGTTAGAATGGAAAAGAAGAAAAAAGAAGCAGAAAGTAAGGCAAGAAAAATAAAGAAAATTGATGAAGAAATTCTTCAATGCATTGGAAGGGTCAAGGAAATTCAAAATTCTATTTTGGTAGAAAAAGAATCGTTATTAGGTTTGGCAAAAAACAGAAAATTCATCGAGATTTTCATAAAAGTTTTTGAAATTAGAGTTAATATGAAGGTGAGAGAGTGGATTTCGGATTCAGAAAGTAAATTTATAGAAGATTATTTAAAAACAGTGAGTCATTTAGAGAATTTGATTCCAAATATTGAAGACGTTGATTATATTGTAAATAATGATTTTAAAAATCATGAAAATCTAAGAAAATCTTTTTGTTTATTTTTTGACAAAGATAAGTTTAGCAAAAGTAACATTAATTACGAGAATAATACGGAATGTATGAAATTTTTCAATGTTATCAATGGCAAAGAAATTAATGTTAGGGATAAGCTTTTGATATTTTTCAATAACACAGAGAAAAATATATGCGATGACTTTGTTAAAATTATTAAGGGCTCTCGTTTATCAGAAAATATTGCTGCCCTTAAAAAGCATCTGTATGCATATAATAAAAATGTTACTGCAATGGAGAGAGTTGTTGGAATTGAAGATAAAAAATACCATAATTTGGTAAAAGAGTTTCGTGATTTTTCTGTCAAAATTGAGCGCAATTTTAGGCTTATTGTAAGTCTTTTGAAGTTTTTTGGTGATAGAAATGCAACATTATGTCAGAGTGAGATGAAAGAGATGAGTGATTTTCTAAATGGTATTTCGAATGGTATTTTGAAGTTGGAAGAGAAGTTAAAAAGTCTCGATAGTGTGAATGGTGCGCGTAATGTGCAAAATCCTTTTGATAGTGCTGGAGGTGATGTTTCTGGAAATATGGAATTTGGAAGTAGCGCAAGTGCTTCCAATAAAAGATAGTTTGTTGATGAATTTTGCTTACATTAATTGATTTTTACTTCTATGCTTTTAGTGTGAGCCATGCAATGATTTCTAGATGATTTAACCAAATAAATTGATCAATTGGTTGAATTGTTCTAAGCGTATATTTTTTTTCGAGAATATCTAAATCTCTAGCAAATGTTTCTGGATTACAAGAGACATATATAATGTTTTGTGCGTTGCTTTTTGATAATTCTTCAGATTGTGATTCCGCACCTGCTCTTGGTGGATTTATAATTACAACATCAAAATCTGATAGATTGGTATCTTTTATAGGGTTCAAGAATAGATCTTGTTTCATAGTTGTTATATCAAGATTGTGTTTTTGAGCAACGTCTGATAATTCGTTTATTGAATCATCAGAAAGCTCAATGGCTGTGATTTTTTTAAAATTTTGTATTAGAGACAAGCTATATGTCCCTCTGCCACAAAAAAGATCGAGCATTTTATCTTTTTTGTCAATTTTGTTGATGATGAATTGCATGGATTTTATCATTTCACGCTCGGCTTCTACTGAGGTTTGCATGAATGACCATGGATTGATATTTATTTCAAAAATATCAAATTTAATGAATGGATTTTTTTCATTTGATTTTTGGAATATGGTTTCATATTTATTTCCATGTCTGAAAATAAAGCGAGTAACATTATTCTGTATACAGAAAGAGATAATGTAGTTTTTTTGTTCTTCTGAGAGTATTTTGATTTTTTGTATCTCAAGTCCAATGTCTAATCCATTTTCTGTCAGAACAATGAAAAATTCTGCTTTTTGAAAGTTTTCTAATATATTTTCCAATAAATTTTTTAAATGTGGAATTTGTTCTACTATTTCTTCTCTAAGAATTTTGCAAGTCTCTAAGTTTATTATTTGTCTTGAGTTGAATCTATGGAATCCCATGTAAATTCCGCTTTCTTTTTTTATCGCTTCGAAATTTGCTTTTCTTCTTAATCCATTTGGTATTACTATTATTTCTTCAATATAATCATGATATTTTTGATTTATATGTTTTTTTAGCTTATCTGCTTTAAAAGCATAATAAGATTTTTTATTCATGTGCTGAAATACGCATCCGCCGCAGACTGTAAAATGTTTGCATAGTGGATTTGTTCTATTTTCGTTTTCTGATGATATTAAGTTTTTGAATACGTAATAAGAAGCTCTTTTATATTTGAGTTTTTCAAATTCTATTGATTCATTCGGAAGAGTGAATGGTATAAAAATTTCTTGCAAAGGGAAATCATCCGATAATACTAGATGTTCTCCTTTTGCATTTATAGTTTGTGTTGTGATTCCAGTATGTTTACTGACTTCGATATTTGTTTTCATGAAATAATATAGAATTACAGATTATTTTGTTAACTCTATATTATAGCGATATTTTTATTTATTAGTTGTTGGATATGTATTTGAAATAAAAGAAGGGAAAGCATATGTGCTTTTGAAAGCACTTTTAGAGAACCAGTTACCCAAACTGATGTGAATTTGTCTCAAATCTTCTATTTCTCCTGGTAATGTTACGCCTTTTGGGCTTGTAAAAATTACTTGTGCATTATTGCTAATGACTCTAGGCGCTACTCTTAATTTTCCGTACCATAGAGAATTATTGAAAAGAGATGTGTATGTGGCATTTTTATATGAATTATTTACTGATGTTAGTGCATTTTTTAATGTGGTGAAATTGTCACTTGCGATATCAAAAATTGTATCAGTAGTAGTTGTATGCTTTGCAGTTTTCGAATATAACTTTAATGGATCCCAGTTTAATTCACAGTTTCTAAATTCAATTGTGCACACAGAGCTCGATTGTGTATCCAAAATTCTAGAATTGAATACAAATTTGTTTTTACTACCTTGAGCGAGAACTGTACTATGAGATACAGCATGTGGTATCGTTAGACATCTTTCATTGTTTGGATTTCTTGTATATAGATGTTTGCCGAATTTCTCTTCTAGATATCTTTCATACGAATATGTATAGTAGCTCCCGTTTTCATCTTCTTCTTTATCATTTATATTCTTATCAAAAATTTCAATTTCTAGTGTTGAAGAAGGCCCTGAGAGATTTTTTCCAGTAGGCCAACTTATTTTATATGCAGGAGCTATTGTGAATTCTCGTTCTCCATTGTTTTGTTCATCTAGAGCTAGAGAGGTTCTTTTCCACATATCTTTATGACCTTTATTACAATCTATTTTGGTATGATATGAGAATCCAAAATATGTGTCTTTCTCTTTTTCGTTTTTTAGCATGTCTGCATATTTATTGACAGTTTCCCAAGCTTCATGTTTTGTTCTATTTATTAATAGAGATTTTGCAAATGATGTGCTTGCAGCTGCATTTGTTAATGTGCCATTATTGAAGAAAAAAAGTTCATAAATTGAATCTGAGTTTATAGCTGGTGGTAAGTTTAGCGTGAACCCACCTCTTTTAGTTGCCGCTCTTGTTTCAGGACTGTTGTTTGTATCTATGACATCGTTCGTGTCAACGATATTACTTGTATTAACGATATTGTTTGTATCCATAAGTATACCTCTTGTTATTTTAAAATGTTTTATTTTGGTATATTAATGATGAATAGAATCTATATGGAAGCAGAAATTAGTATATAAATTTTATTTTTTTTGCTACTATTAAATAATTTTTATCAAAGATTTGTTTTGAACAAGAATATTTTATATCGCGCTTTATTAATAGTGTTTTTAATATTAATATTGTTCTCAGATTACCATATTTCATTTGCGATTATTTTCTCATTAGTAGTAATTGATCTTACAAAAAATTTTATAAAATTATTGAATGGAAAGTATGGAATTTCATTAAAGTTAATAGGAGTTTTATATGTTTCAATCTTTGTTCTTATTGTTTTTTCTATCTTGAGATTGTTGATTCATTCTTTTATCACGCAGAATAATAAATTGATAGAAATAACAAATAATAAAAACTTCATTAACGAAAAAGTAGAAGGATTGCACAATTTTTTTGAGCAAATCACAGAGAGAGTTTTGTTGATGCGCAAAAGTGTAAACAGTGATTTATACAATACCAAGATAGATCAGTTAATAAGCAACATACCTGATATTATTATCAGTAAATCTGTTACATATTTAAATTTTATCTTGGAGAAATCTTATATTTCGGGTTTAAAATTTATAGATTTTTGGTATACATTTCTTCTAACCATGGTC
>JBIKUW010000018.1:0-15976 GCA_044347385.1 Rickettsiales bacterium | reverse complement strand
TAACATCTCTTTCAATTGAAAGAGCAGAAGCAAGAGTATCAACACCAACTGGATTCGTACCATATTTATCTCCAATAAATTTTAAATATCTTCTATCCTCTTCCTCTAAACCAAACTTATCTATAGACATAGCTTCGAAAATTTTAACAGCATCCTCTTTTTTTAAACAATCAATATTTGAAATAGATAAAAAATCTCTTGCTCTCCTCAATAATTTCAATGCAATTCTTGGAGTACCTCTAGATCTAAAAGCAATCTCTCTAGATGCATCATAGTCACATGAAATTCCAAATAACTTAGCTGAACGTATAACAATTCTGCTCAAATCTTCCTCATCATAGAAGCCAAGATTAAAAGTAATGCCAAATCTGTCTCTCAATGGCTTACTTATCATACCAACCCTTGTAGTAGCACCAATCAGAGTAAATTTTGGCAATGCGATATTTAAAATTTTAGCCGATGCACCTTCTCCTATCAAAATATCAACCTTATAATCTTCTAAAGCTGAGTAAAGCATTTCTTCAACACTTCTATTCAAACGATGAATCTCATCAATAAAAAATATTTGATTTACTGATAGATTTGTCAAAATTGCAACCAGATCAGCAACTTTTGTAATCGCAGGAGCAACAATAACTTTTATCTCAACGCCCATTTCTGCAGCAATAATCTTTGCTAATGTTGTTTTTCCCAATCCAGGTGGGCCATTAAAAAGCGTGTGATCCAAAGCATCACCCCTAGCTTTAGCTCCATGAATATATATTTTTAAATTATTTTTTAAATCATTCTGACCAATAAATTCATCTATTCTACCAGGTCTAATATCGTGAAAAAAATTCAAAATACAATCACTATTCTCTTTTATTTTATCTGCCATGAAACAAATATAAATTCACATTCAGAATATTATAGCATATGAATGATTTATTGATATCTCAAACTTTTTTCAACATAAAATATGCTTCCATAAGAATATTATATCATGAGAAAATTAATTACAAAAAATTTCAAAAATTATTATAGGTACAATAAATGTTTATTTTAAAATTCAATGGGTTCAATTCTCAAAACTCAGATAAAAATAGTATTCAATTCTCAAGCGTAGGACTAAAATATCAAGCAACAGTTGATTACGACGAAACAATTAATAAAAGAATCATATTGATGAAAGATATATCGAACAACATTATCAAAAAAAATGATTGCATTATCGAAATGGAAAATCTAAATGCATTCATTATGCAAGATTTCATTCTATTTATACAAATTAATAGAAAAATAAAAGGAACATTAAACTTCAAAAATTGGGTGCAATCGAGCTCTAGTTCATCGGAATTCTTGCCACAATCTTATGTAATTGATATTATACATAACAAAATAACAATATATTTTGGCCAACTGCACTTAATTAAAGGCAGTGGAAGCAACTCCACTGCAAATAAAATAGAATTGTTAAGATTGACATATTCTGAAAAAGAAAATCAAAAACTCTCTTTAAATGATTTTGAAAATGCTATAAATAGTCTCAATTTAAATATGGACTATATTGAAAGCCAAAATGAGAAAGAAACAATTGCCAAATTAAAGGAAAAAATACTTGAAGCTATAAATCAGATAGATAAATTAAAAGAAGAATTAGAAATATGTAAGGAAAATCAAACAATCATATTACCTGAACCTATTGACTTTACTGAAACAACAAGCTATGCATTTAGTGATTCAATGCAACGCTCTGCATTTGGAAACGCTGTTTATCTAGATAGAAACATTGATAATAATAAATTATATTTCGATAATTTGCCTAAAAGAGATGTATCTCCAGATATAAACGCTGTTCTAAACACTACTTACAATACTGCATCTCCAAACAACAGCAGTACAAATAACCCAGCTATATATAAGTGGTGGGAAGAATTTGAAAACAAAATCAATACTAAAAAAGAAAATCTGATTATCAGTGAATCTTTTTATCTGAACAGAGAGTTCTTTACTTATATAAATGCTGGTATGCCATCAGTAGATTTTGTTAACAATGTAACGTCTACAATGATGTATAGCATCTTTCGACTTTATGCCTTCAGTGTAAAAGAAATAAATAAAAATGAATATGAATTAGGATTCAGGTACATTGGAGACGCAGCACATAATAGTATGAGTGGATTATGTGCAGAATATAATCTAAAAGACGTAACAAATTTTACAAAAGGTACTTTTACAATTAGTAACGTTAAGATTAAGACTGATGTTATATTCAAATTTGACAATGTTGAAAAAATCGATTCTCAACGCAAAAAAAGATTTATTGAGTTTTATTATAACCCACTCAATCAACCAAAGATTCATGGATTACCGCTATCAACAACTACAGGCTTGACAGAAGTAATATTTAGAGAATTCCCTAAACTATACGCAATCCTAGAAGACTGGATCAGCTAAAATTAATAGAGTGATATTTTATAAAACATAACATATAATTTAGTAACTAAGTTATATGAACAAAAATGAATAAAATATCAGAAAAATTAGATTCTATTTTTGAAATTTTAAGCAAAGAAAATCCTGATCCAAAAATAGAACTAAACTATATAAATGATTTCACTCTACTGGTCGCAATTATGCTTTCAGCTCAAACAACAGACATTTCTGTAAATAAAGTTACTGATAAACTTTTCCAAATCATTCAAACACCAAATGATGCTGTGAAATTGGGATTGGATAACTTAATGCAACACCTCTCTTCACTCAATTTGTATAAAACTAAATCAAAACATGTAATTGAAACGGCAAAAATTCTAATCGAAAAGTTCCATTCCAAAGTCCCAAATGATTTTGAAGAACTAATCAAACTTCCAGGTGTAGGGCGCAAAACAGCTAATGTGTTTCTTGGGACATTTTATAATCACCATGACCGCATTGGCGTTGATACTCATGTAACAAGAGTATCAAATAGATTGGGAATCTGCAAAACACAAAATGTCGTCACTATAGAAAAAACTTTAATGGAAAACATATCACCTCGCTGGGGTAACAAAGCCCATCACTGGCTTGTACTACATGGACGATATATTTGCAAAGCTAAGAAACCAAAATGTGATATATGTTCAATTAAGAATTTTTGCGATTATTACGAAGAGGTTAATAAATCGTTATTAATAAATTAAGAAACTTGATTATAATTTTTTCTAATATAAAATCGTTAAAAAATTTTTTCGGTAATTTCAATGTTTACAAATAATAAAACTCGTCTGAATAGACGTGGTGGATGTGGAAGCTGTGGCGGAAAAGGCGGCACTGGCGGAAGATAAAATTAAAAATCAATTATACAAAATATATTTATTTTTTTGGTAAAAACTATGAGCATTATGAGCAAAATTGCAATGAACAAAAACGCGTTATCTAATATAGTATCAAATAACAATAAAATCCAACAACTGGATAACATATCGATACAAGTTGAAGACATGAAAATTGATCTAAATATACCAGAAACAGTTCTAGTTACTCCTGAAATTGTAATTCCATCTCTTGATAGCTACAATGTTGAGATCTTCACTTTATCTTACTGCGGATGGTGCAATAAAGTCAAAGAAATTTTGAACAACGCTGATCTTGAATATACAGAATACATGCTTGATGATAAAAGCCTTTTCTTAACAGTAGAAGAATTATTGAATAACTCAGGAACAACTGAAAGTCATGAAGACGTTTACTATGTTTTTGACTCTCTATTCAAGAATCCATCTATATTAGAAAATCTTGATATAATCATGAATGGCGGAACAATAGATAATGAAGAAGACTTTGAATTGGCTATGGGTATCGGACAATACTTATTAGATCACGAAGAAATTCTTCCAATCTTGGATTTCTATATTGATGGCGCTACAGAAAAAGACGCTGTAGTAAAAAAATTCGTAGACTTCATTGAAACTAACCAAACTGGCGGATTTGTTCCTCAAATCTCTGTTGATGGAAAATATTTTGGTTCTCATTCAGAATTAGCATCTTGCATCGAACAAAATGGCGATCTAGAACATTGTCTATTCGACTTCACAAACAAAATTAATTTATAATTACTTTAGATTGCAATTATTTCAGATGAAAATTACCATCTGAAATAAATTCACTACGATTAATCTAGAAATATAGTCTAATTTTCGAGCGTGGTAGAAAGCATTTCTGCAAAAATTACTCTGCGCTACTTATATTATTTTCACCACTCACAATTGAACCATCATCCGGATCAATTACGTCCATTCCATCTGTCTCTTCTGCTTCATCCTCATCATCGTCATCAATAATATTATCATTGGAAACAGAAACCCCTCCTAAAGCAGAATCATTAGCAGCCATTGTCTTTAAAGCAGCATCCATGGCTATCATAAACAAATATTCAAAAGAAATTTTATTCTCCTCTGAAATCTTGGCGATCTGCGCTATTCCCTCCGAAATCTTAGGATCTAAAGTTCCACTACGAGTTTTAGAGAGCCAATCTATTTGAAAATATAAAGGATGATTGCCCGTTTTATAATCATCACTCAGCCAAAAAGTAAATGGTGACGATACACCATTGAAAGTGCATGGGGCATTGAATTTCTTTATCATAATATAAAATATTAACCATTCCTATCATATTCTAAATATTATAGCAAAGTTTTCTTAAAATATTATTGTGGAATAATTTGTGCTTCCATCTCTATTTTCTTACCTTTATTATCAGATCTACTAGCCCATTTATTTTTTTTCTCATTCTGCCTAATTTTTTCAACTGATTTAGGCTTTAACTTAAATGGCCTAGATTTATTAAAAACACACACATGCTCTTTATCAGATCGCAAAGTGAATAGAGATCCAACCTTCTCTATCACTAAATACTTCCCAACTGTACGAATATTCACTACTGCCTCCCTTCCTGTACTATCAACATCAAAAACTGCTGGCAGCTCTACATTTGTTTCTGGAAATTGCATATAAGTAAAACGACCATCGTCAAAAATTCTAATTGGCTTTATATCTTCATGACCTGATAATAAGTAATTAAAATTCAAATTACTGTCCTCATTGATGTCAGGAATATATGAATCAGAACTTTCGGTATATGAGAAATTTATTTGCGGATATGCAAAACGAGTCTCAAAAACTAAATCTTCGTCATCCATTCCAGTTGCCTCCCTAGCGTCTAATGAAAAATGATATACTCTTTTATTTGTAATAATCAATGCATTTGTCTCTGGGTCATTCTGTAATGGCTTAATAAACAACCTATTACCACTTGGTGTAATTTGCCATGCAGTTGGATCACCGATTGCAATAGTTACAATTTTTTCACCATCTTCAAACAAAATACTAGCCACATAATTATAAAATCCAGTATATGCATGAACTTCATTTGGACTATAGTTAATGATTCTAATATGTGGATTAATTGCAATTGGTTTGCTATATTGAACCGCTTCTGCATTAATATGTGACAGCGTTAAAACTGATGCAGCAAATAGATTTAGTAATATTTTTTTAAAAATCATAAATCACCAAGTTAATTATTTTAATATTATTTCTTTATAACTGAATATCTTAATACAGAAAATATAAAATCAGAAGAGTTTTGTTTTTTAATTGAGTATATATCGTTCATATAAAATTCCATCTTTACTTTATATGATGATAAAAGAACTTTTAAACCACCAGGAGATTTCTTATATAGATCACAATCTGCTTCTGCTTTGTTTGGTAAACCACTATCATCCGAAATAACCTGCAGATTCTTGACCTCAGAAGTTAAGATTTCATCTTTTCCATAAACTAAAAGTGGGCTTGTTGGATTTGATATACTTATATTATTCTCATAATCTAAAAATAAGAAGCTTGTTGATGTATTAAACAAAAATTTCTTCTGAAAATCTAAATTATTATAGTCATAGGATTCCTTGATTATAATATACTTCTCTACCAAATAATTTGCAATTAAGATATTTGGATTTTTAGTTGTTTTTGATTTCAATTTCTGAATAAAAGCAATATCATCGTAATTATTAATGTAAGTTACAACAGGTCTTGGAATTCTGGAGTCAACCAATATCCCAAGGTTTAATTTAAAAATAAAAAAGATCGCAATGCATGCCATAAAAAATAGAAATGAAAACAGTCTTTTCTGCCAAAAAAATCCTAAGTATCTATCAAAATACCAATGGAATCCCGCATCAAAGTACCTCTTACTTTTCATAAGATCTTTTATAGTGCTTTTGCTCTCTTCTTTATTCATCAAGTTGTATTTAGTTAATGTATTGCAATTTATATTATATTTTCTGCTAAATGAAATAAAAATTAGTTAATAAAAGTGTCTTGCATACCGCTTTGGCTAATAGCATCGTAAAATTGTTTATTATTACATTTATTACAAATAACCCTGCCCTTCGTCACTGATCTCTTTTCTTCTATCGTCTCTATTAAATCAAGACAATGAATGCAACGCAAATCTCCTGGCTCTAAATCATCCTTTACAGTTACACGATCGTCAAAAACAAAGCAATCTCCAATCCAATTATTCTTTTGATTTTTTGTATCTTCAAAATATTTCAAAATACCGCCTTTTAACTGATAAACATTTTTAAAACCTATGTTCTTCATATAGATCCCAGCTTTTTCACATCTTATTCCACCAGTACAAAAAATTGCGGTCTTTTTATTCAGATCGAGCTTTTTCTCAGCAATCGCTGATTTCAAATAATCCTTAAATTCTCTGAAATTCTGAGTATTTGGATTTATTGCATCTTTAAACGTTCCAATTTCATACTCATAATCATTTCTCGTATCAATTAATTGAACTTCATCATCATCTAATAAATCATTCCACTCTTCTGAATTTGTATCCTGTGGCTTAAGTTCTAAATCTAATTCGATATCACTCCTCATAGCAACAACTTCTGACCTAATAATCACTTTCATTTTACTAAATGGAACAAAATCAGATTGACTAAATTTATATTCCGACAATCTTTCTACACCTAATTTCTGCGCTGCATAATCTAATAACCTCTTCATTGATTCTCTAGATCCAGAAACCGTTCCATTAATTCCATCATTTGCAACCAATATTGTGCCCTTAATCTTTCTATCTACACAAAAATCTCTAATATCATTCTTTAAATTTATAAATTCACTTTCTCTATCATCAGAATTTTTAAATAAATTAATTAAATGATAAAAAGTACAAATAGAAAATTTATCTATGTCTAAAGCAACATTGCTTACATTATTACTCATATTTTCTTGTAAAGAAATAATTAATAATATAAATTATATATCGTTCTTTTCATTAGACAAGAAAAATCAATATACTTATGCTACCAGTTCCAAAATTAACTATAGAGCCAGTAATGCATTTACCATTAAATTAAAATTAGAATTAATAACAAATTAAATCTTGCTATCTTTTATTAATTTTCCATCATACTTAAAAAATTTAAACCTACTTACCACCCCATCTTTGCCAAAAAGAAGTTCTGAGTATCCAAAATCTTTATGTTCAAAAAAATTAACAATCTTTTTATCAAAAACTTTTGTATCAGTAGACTTTAACATATTAGCTTTGTTTAAAAATGCGCCACTATTACCAATAACGGCCTGGTAGAAATGATAGCCATCATCTTTATATTCGATCATCATTCCTGTATGAGTATGACCAGAAAGTATCAATTTTAGATTTTTCAAATTATTCCTATACTCGCTATTATCAATAGATTTATTCATTAAATAATTTGCTTCAAATTCTAAACCTTGCTGCCATGGCCTAAATTCCTTAGAGAAAATTGGCTTATGAGTAATAATAATATTTTCCTTATCATTATCCATTCTTGAAAACGTTTCATTGATTTGGCTATTAAACTGATTGATTGTTCTTTCTTTGTCTGCTGCAGATAATTCATTAAATTTCTCTTCTGAATCTGACGCATATGCAGAATCTATCATTAAAAATCTGAACTTACTAAATTCAATAGTGTAAGGCGTTGTAAAAAATTGACATTTCTTAAAATTTATCGATGGATCTAATAAAGTAAACCATCCCTTCCCACCTCTTGAGCAAGCCTCGTGATTTCCCCTTGCAAACACTATTGGTGCATCATTAAAAAATTGACCAGCATTATCAAAAAAATCTACCTTCCATGTATCAAGCCTGTCACCATGAGGTCTTTTTTTACATTTATCATCATTAATGCACTCATCCTTACTATAAAAATAATCACCTACATGAACAATAATATCTGGTCTCATTTTTTGAACATTCTTTGCAATCTCAGAAAAAGGATACTCTTCAATCCTGTTGCAATTTTGCTCTAAAATTTTTCCTTCAGTAATACAGCCACTATCACCAATTACAGAAATTTTATTTATATTTGAAATCTTTGTTTTTATATTAAGTTTCTTAAAAACTATGTTATGTGGTTTTTGATTATCTATTTCAGCCTGACAAACAGTAACTGGAAACTCCTCTATATATTCATGCGGCCTCACAATTGTCTGCACATCAACTTTATCAACAATTATTTTTGGACATTTGCTATCATTTGCACTAATATGCCTAAATAACAACGATCCATTATCCGAATACTGCACCCAATATTTTTCATAACCTTTTTCACCTGCATTATCAGCATTCGCTAACAATCCATTGGAGAAAAACATTAAACTAAAAAAAAGCAACGTTCTTTTCATAAAATTATCATTTGTTTAATATAATTAAATCATATACATAAAGTATTTGTTAGTAAATAGTCTATTATTTTAATATTTCAACTATTAATCTTATTAAACATATATATTAATTTTATTTTGAACTTGGACTAAAATTTGAAGATCCAATAACTTCTTTAAAGAAATCTTCAGTCTTTATCTTATCCTGATTCTTCAGCTTAAATGTTAATTTACTATTATACTTACCAACATGCTCAAAAGACTCTATCTTCGCTACTTTTTGATTTTCAAAATCTACTTTAATAATTTTATACTCTATAGTCCTTGGCCTTAAAAAATATAACTGCTTTGCATTTGAAGAAACATAATAAACAGATTTGCCATTATTTGCTATAAAAGACTCTTGTCCCAAAGTTTTAATTGCTGTATCTATAGAATCGCCAATTTTGATTAAATTTTGATCAACTTTTGCGCCGTGATATAATTCTCTATAAAAACACCCATTCAATCCCAGTAAAATTAACATCAAGGCACAATAATTTAACAATCTCATTTTAATCTTTTAATAAAACTTGCATTACGAAATGATTTTATTATAATACATTAAGTTTCGATTTAAATATAAAAATATGGCAGTACCTAAAAAGAAGACATCTCCTAGTAAAAAAAGAATGCGTTCTTCTGGGAAGTTTTTAAAACCAACACAATTTCATCACGATAGTAATGGAAATGCATGTATGTCTCACAGAATAGATTCCAATGGAATGTATAATGGAATGCAAATAATCATCAAAAAAGAAAAGAAAAATAAAAATCAAGAAGATAATAACGAATAAATAAATTTCTAAAATTTCTTTACTCAATACAATTATCAATGAATTTAGAAAATCCTATAATCATATCTTTGGATTGCATGGGGGGCGATAATGCACCTCTCTCTGTAATTGAAGGAGCGCACTTAATCTCTAAAACACTAAAAAATCAGATTAAATTTCTGTTCTTTGGCGATGAGGAAATTGTATCGCAACTACTAAAAAGGTATGAGATTGAATCTGAGTATGAAATTATTCATTCAGAAAATGCAATCCCATCCGATGCCAAGCCATCAAATGCACTGCGCGGGATGAATAAAGAATATAAAAATAGCAGTATGGTTTCATCAATACGAGCTGTTAAAAATGGCACAGCTGATGTTGTTGTTTCATCTGGAAATACAGGAGCTTTGATGGCAATAAGTCGTTTCTCTGTTGGGATGCTTCCTGGAATTGATCGACCTGCAATTGTTACTTGCATACCAAATGAAATATCGGAAAAATTTGTGATGCTCGATCTTGGTGCAAATATAGGTGCAACAACTGATGATTTACTACAACTATCTTTGATGGGAGCAGTCTTCGGAAGAATAATTTTAAAAAAAAATATTCACTCTGATTTACGTCTGTCACTTTTGAATATAGGTGAAGAAGAAGTCAAGGGAAATGATGTAATCAAAAATACATATCAAACACTAAAAAACCTTCAAAAAAATAATCTATTTAAATTTAACGGATATTTAGAACCACAGAATATTTTCAAAAATATGGCGGACGTGATAGTTTGCGATGGCTTTATTGGAAATATAACTTTAAAAACAATGGAAGGGACTGCTTCTATGATTAAAAAGTATTTAACAATTGCATTCAAAAGCTCAATACTTGCAAGAATTGGATATCTTTTCGTGAGAAAAAGTTTAAAAAATACAATGAACTTAATCGATCCAAGAAATAAAAATGGTGCAATGCTTATTGGATTGAATGGAATTGTAATTAAGAGTCATGGATCTGCTGATGGATTGGCTTTTTCACACGCAATTAATGTTGCATATGAATTAGCAAAAGATAAAATCAACTCTAAAATTAGCGATGAATTGGAGAAATATAACAATGATTTTGAAATTGATAAATTATAGTGAGTATTTTTTCTTTGTAATATAAAATTAATATATACAATCTTTTTAACTCCTAATTCAATCCCTAATTCCTTGTAGAAAATCCTGCATAATAACAAATATTAACAATAATCTACTGTAATCTCAAACCTATAAAGAAAGAAAATATATTGTCATTATAGTTGTATTTTGATATCAGCGTAAAAAATCCACTCCCCGCCTTTCACCCAAACCTGATGAAGATCATATGAAATAAACTCCTAGGATGAAATATGTAAACAAAAATGGCTTTTTAAAGATAAGATGATAAATACTTCTACAAAAATAGAATAAAAATAAAAAAATCACTTTTTTGCATTTTTTCTTTAAAATTTGCTTCCGACTCTTTTTAACATGATGTATTCTTATAAATGTAAGGTAGAAGATGTTTGAAAGATATCAAATATTTTGACAAAGATTCGTTTTGGAAAGAAACGAATGTGTTCAAATTATGGGCTGTTAGTATAGCTGGTAAAATGCCGTGCTTACACCATGGAGTCGCGAGTTCGAGCCTCGCGCAGCCCATTTTATAAAGAAAATATTGCGCTGTTAGTCTCAGTTGGTAGAGCGTTCCCCTCATACGGGAAAGGTCGCGTGTTCGAGCCACGCACAGCGCACATGCTTCACAATAATAAAAATCCTCTTCCTCTGGTCAAACGGCTAAGACGTCAGGTTAAGGTCCTGGAAATTTGGGTTCAATTCCCAGGGGGAAGGCACCAATAAACTTAATTCTAAGTAGAAAACTAAATTATTTAATATAGCCAAAAAATAAAACCTAAATTTATTGAAACTCAATAGTTGCTGGCGGCTTTGAAGTATAATCATAGAAAACCCTATTTACTCCCCTAACGTTATTCACAATTCTGCTAGCAATTTTTTCTAAATAGTCAAATGCCATTGGATAAACTTTTGCTGTCATACCATCTATCGACGTAATTGCACGTAAAACACACGCTCTTTCGTAAGTTCTACCGTCACCCATCACTCCAACTGATCTCATATCACTCAAAAATGCAAATGCTTGCCAAATATCATCGTAAATTCCAAATTCCTTAATAGAATCCATAAAAATAGCATCTATTTCCTGAGCTAAAGCGACTTTTTCCTCAGTTACCTCTCCATCAATTCTGATTGCTAAACCCGGCCCTGGAAATGGATGTCTTTTTAAAAAATCGTTGCTAATTCCCAACTCTAGACCTAGTTTACGAACTTCATCTTTAAATAAATCCTTCAATGGCTCAAGCAATTTAAAATTCATTCTTTCTGGTAAACCACCAACATTATGATGTGATTTAATCGTAACACTTGGAGATCCGTTTGGAGAAACTGACTCAATAATATCAGTATATAAAGTTCCTTGCATTAAAAACTTTGCATTATCATATTTTTTTGCTTCTTTCTCAAAACATTCAATAAATAACCTACCAATGATTTTTCTTTTTTGCTCTGGATCTGAAACACCCTTTAATTCAGTCAAAAATATTTCTTTCGCATCAATACATTCTATTTCTACATTATGTTTTTTAAACATTTCCTGAACTTGCTGTCCTTCATTTTTTCTCAATAAACCCGTATCAATAAAAATACACTTCAATCTTTTTCCTATAATTTTGCTTGTCAAAACTGATGCAACTGTCGAATCCACTCCACCACTTACAGCTGCTATCACGATGGAATCTTCATCAACAATTTCCTTTATTGCATTAAGTTTCATCTCAACCAGATTTCCCATTGTCCAATTTTCCTTTATTCCTCCAACTTTTGTGATGAAATTTAAAAGCAATTGATCGCCATTATCTGTATTTGTTACTTCTGGATGAAATTGTATTCCATATATTCTCCTTTCTTCATTTCCAATAATAGCCAAATTATTATTTTCAGAACAAGCTATAACATTAAAATTGCTTGGCAAAGTCTTAACGCAATCTCCATGACTCATCCATGTGTGTACTTTGCAACCTTCATTACACCATTCATCTGTTAATAGTGATTTTTTTAACGTATGAACATATGCGCTACCAAATTCTCTAATATCTCCAGCACCAACAACTCCACCAAGATTCTGTGAAATCAGTTGCATTCCATAACAAATTCCCAAAATTGGTTTATTGATTTCAAAAATTCTTTGATCAATATTTGGAGAGCTTTCTTCGTGAATTGAATTCGGCCCACCACTTAAAATAATAACTCCTATCTTATCAATATCTAAATTATTTAAGTCAAACTTATAACAAGCTATAATTTCACAATAAAAATTAAGGTTTCTTATTCTTCGAGCAATTAATTGTGTATATTGTGATCCAAAATCAATTATTAATACAATATTTGCTACCGAATTCAAATTATTCATGTTATCTATTTACCAAATTTCAATGCATTGGTTAGATTATAAAACAATTAAAAAATAATTCTATTATTAAATAACAAAAATTGTTATAAGTAAATAAATTAAATTTTGTTATAAAGAGTAATATTATTTTAATAATTGTTTTGTAGAGTATTAATAATGTAATTGAAATCCAATTACTAATAACTTTATTTAAATTTTGAGGACGTTTTTTATGAATAATAAATTACTTAAATACTTTGCTCTACCACTTGTTTTATTTGCAAGTGCGTGCTCTACTGTTAAAAGTAATGAATCCACTATGGATCCATTCAAAAGACAATTAGCTCATAACTACAGAAATATGAGCGATAGCCATGGTGTAAAATACAGAATAAGAGAAAAAAGACTTTTTAGAATGAAAGCTAGTAGATTAGAACAAGGGCATGATGTTCAACCTATTGGAATCGCAGAAATAAGTCTAAAAGCTGGTGATGATAGAAGAGATGCTGAAGATGCAAGAGAATTATTACTAAATGCTCTAACTAACAAATCTAATCACCCAATTCATTTAGCGAACTTACAGTTCTACTTTGATTGTTGGATCGATCAAGAAACAAGAGTTAAAGGAGATCATTCAGTTTGTAAAGACAAATTTATGATGGAATCTAGAAACCTTAAAGGACGCGGATGCCAACCACAAGAAAGAGTGCACTTCGCATTTAATGAGCACATAAAAATTAGTCATGACGAGATGATGATGATCAAAGAATTCGCTGCAATGGCTAGACATAACAATGACAGAATTTTAGTTGTTGGACATACTGATAAAGTTGGATCTGAACATTACAACAAAATTTTATCTCTAAAACGCGCTAGAAGAGTTGCTGATATTTTAGTAAAACACGGTATCTCTAAAGACAGAATCAAACTAATAGGCGCTGGAGAAAAATGGGCTACTCATAATGATGCAGCTAGTAGAAATGCAAGTCTATTCTTAGAAAATGAAGAAACTATGGAATGTTTCAGAATGCATCATCATGAAAAACACCAGTGCTCTAATCATCACCATAATAAACATCATGATAAAATGAAAGTTATCAGAAAAGATGCTAGAGAAATCAAAAGAGATGCTAGACAAATAAATAAAGATGCTAACGAAATCATCAAAGAATCCAAATATTAATAAAAATATCTCATAATGACGCATCTTTATTAAATAAAAAACAATCTCTTTATAATAAAATAATCCCTGTATTGCATAAAAAATGCAGTACAGTATTTTTTTTATTGGAAATTATAATGGATCTAGAATTCTGTTTACATCAAGGCCCTCATGGCGAATGCTATGAATGGCTACCACTCACAAATCAATTAGAAATAATGTTTCCTAATGTTGGATTTGAGGAAGCTGATATTGGTCCTCATGGAGAAGATGGTTTTATAGTTACAAATTATATGGGCTGCAAGTGCATAGACCAAATAATAGACTATATGAAAGAAAATAATTACAAGAAAATGAGCATAAGTAATGAAGATGCAATATATTTCAGCAAATGGTAATTATTAAAAATTGATATCAGAAAGTATCTTTTTAATAACTTCTTGCTTGTTATGCGCTTGAGTTATCGGTCTTCCTACAACTAAATAACTTGATCCGCTCTGGATTGCGCTTCTTGGAGTTGCAATTGACTTCTGATCATCATCATTCACATTTCCTTGCTCCAATCTAATGCCTGGAGTCACAATTATGAAATTATTATAAAT
Organism: Rickettsiales bacterium; assembly: GCA_044347385.1. Lineage (GTDB taxonomy): Bacteria > Pseudomonadota > Alphaproteobacteria > Rickettsiales > CAIPFW01 > CAIPFW01. The sequence continues at coordinate 1,226 of JBIKUW010000018.1, read as the reverse complement.
TCCACCAAATTTATCTCTCAAAACTTTCGACATATTTGGAGGACAAACAACTCCCGAAGCGCCATTCTCTAAAGATAATTTGGTTAAGTCAATTACATCACCTTCCACTAATTCCAAACTTGTTAATTTCGTTACACACACAATTTTCAAATCAGAATTTGCATTTCTCACAATATCAGAAGCCCTTTTAATCATCTCAGCTCCACCAGTTGCATGAATAGTTGTTAAAAAAACATTTTTAATTAAAATTACAGATTGCAGGGCTCCAGAAACTGTATTTGGGATATCATGAAATTTCAAATCAAGAAAAATTTTTATCTCAGGAAATAAATTAACAATACGTCGAACTCCATCCATACCAAAAGCAATAAAAAACTCCAGTCCCAGTTTTATCGCCCCAACCAAACCATAAATCTCACGGATAAGATTCACAGCATCATCAAAATCGTGAGTATCAATTGCACAAATAATTGGATTCATTTTTTTCATCAAAAACTTAGCTTAATTGACATTATAACTTCAAAAATCTATAATTAATAAAAAATTAAAATATTTTTTAACATCTAATATTTTCAAAGAAAAATGAATCATAATCTAAAAGTATCAAAGCTAAATAAACTTAAAAAGCCATTATCGCATCAGTCAGTAGATTGGGTGAAAAAACATTTGAATGATCCATTTGTTCGCAAAGCCAGAAAAGAAGGATATATATCTCGTGCCGCTTATAAATTATTAGAAATTCAAGATAAGTATAAATTAATTAAAAATAATCATAATATTGTTGAATTAGGCTCTGCACCCGGAGGATGGAGTCAAGTAACAATCGATTTATTAAAATATGGACATATATTTGCAATTGATCTCCTGGAAATGAGTTTCTGCAATCAAAATTTACATTTTGTTCAAGGAAATTTTATAACTGAACAAGAACAAATCATTAAAAATATACAAGAGATTTTAACTGAGGATAATAACAAAATACATGGAATATTATCTGATATGGCTCCATCAACTTGCGGAGATAGACAAATAAATCACTGGAAAATTATGGAATTATGTCACGAAGCTTTTGAATTTGCAAAAAACACTCTAGCTCACAATGGATACTTCATAGCTAAAATTTTCATGGGTGGTGAAGAAAAAGAATTCATCAAAGAGTTGAAAAAAAATTTTGTTCGAGTTGATTTCTTTAAACCTAAAGCAAGTAGACAAGAATCAACTGAAAT
>JBIKUW010000047.1:0-9267 GCA_044347385.1 Rickettsiales bacterium | reverse complement strand
AAATCCTATAATTTAAACTCCTTTTTCCTATTAAGCTTTGGAAATTTGCTCTTCATTGCCGAGCTCCGCATAACACTCAATTACAAAACTAACTGCATTTGAAAGTTGATTTTGACAATAGCTGCCTTTCGATAAGTCTTGCAACAATTCTTTCTCGCTATTATCGCAGCTCTCCCTTCCTTCTAATTGATTTCTTGTTATTTGATAGCAACATATTTAACCGAAGTGCAGGAAATTTTTTTATTATGTTCTAAATTATATCTTCTAATTACAGGTGCTAAAGCGCCAATTTCCTGATCAAGAACAACTGCTTTTCTTCCATCAGAATTTTCTAAATTATACCATTTATCTATCTCATCTATTTTTGGATCTGTATAAGCCATCGGGAATTTATCTGAACTCGCACAAATCACACTAGAAAAACGAGTTTCAAGTTTTGATTTAATCGGAGATTTAATCTCATGAAAAGCTGTATTATCAGTTGGCAAATTCAAATCATTTTTATTTGTACAAATTTTATTATCCAAAATACCAGTAAAATCAAGATCTGCTTGAATTGCATAATAACAATTTACAACATCTCCAACATTGATTCCATTTCCATCGATACTACCAACAGATCCAATATTCAGAACATGATCTATTTCTATTCCTTCCTCTTTAGCCTTAAGAATAGCACTCATAAAACCATAAACAATATTCACCTTTCCAACTGAAACAATCTCAATTCTAAGATTAACTTTACAATCTGGATTCGCTTCTTCGTTGATACAATTTCTCAAATTCTAAATATTTTCTGGAGTCTATTAAATTTCTTTATTCTTTCTTCTATTTAATTTAGCTTTTAAAGCAATTAAAAGTAAAACATTAGGTGTGTTAATTCAAACCTCAACATTAAACAATAAATATATATTGAAAATAATTAAACTTATTGAACATGTCAAGATTTAAACTTATATTTTATTAAAAAAAATTACCTGTCTAAAATTTCGCCTAAACAGAAACTCTAATAAAAAAATTTTATTTTTCTTTAAAGTTGAAAATAACTATAAATAATCTATACTTCTTACCAACTAAAAAATTAAAAAATTATGAGTAAATTTAACGTCTATAAAAATGACATTCCGGCAAACTTAAAAGCAAACTCTGAAATAATGGCAATCGATACAGAAACAATGGGTCTAAATCTGGATCGTGATAGATTATGTGTTTTTCAATTTTCCTTTGGAGATGGAATTGCACACATAGTTCATTTCGAACATGGTAATGATTATGCAGCTCCAAATTTAAGAGAATTTTTAAATAACGATGAAATCGTAAAACTCTTTCATTATGCTCGATTTGATGTTTTAGCAATAAAAAAATATTTTGGCATAACATTAGAAAACATTTATTGTACAAAAATTGCATCTAGATTAGCTAGAACTTACTCAAACAGGCATTCTTTAAAAGCATTAGTTTCTGAATTCACACAAATCAGAATGGATAAAACACAACAATCTTCTTGGTGGGGTTGCGATAATTTATCTAGAGAACAAATTGAATACGCTGCTTCAGATGTTTTATTTTTACATGAAATTATGTGTAAGTTAAATATCATCCTGGAAAGAGAAAAAAGATTACGCTTAGCACGTGATTGCTTCGCTTTTTTAACAGTAAGAACTGAATTGGATGATTTAGGGTTCGGAAGATTTGATATTTTCCAACATGAAGATGATCCGACTCAAGGAAATTAAATATCAATATTTATCTCTCCACTGAAAACATAACTATACCCTCCTTTCATAATGATTTCTTCATTTTGAATAGAGATGCATAAAAAATCACTCTCGTTTGAAAATTGAATCTTGATATTGTTTGATTTTACAAAACCTTTTTTCAATGCTGAAAATGCTGTTGCGCATGCACCACTTCCACAAGCGTTTGTTAAACCAGCACCTCTTTCAAAAGTCTTTAATTCAATCAAACCACTATCTATAATTCGCGCAAAATTTACATTTACTCCGTCAACAAAAAAATCATCACTTTGAATCTTTTGCCCAATAAATTCAATATCAAAATCAAAATTCTTTACAAAGAAAACGATGTGTGGATTTCCTACATTCAAATACATCCCTTTCAAATTTATAAAACTTCCTAAATTTGCTTCGTCAAACAATCTCGAAACATCAAAAACATTCTCTTGATAAAACTTTGGCTTTCCAATATTAACTGTCACCAAATCATTTTCATCAATTGAAGATTTTGTATAGTCATCATTATTTTTAATGAAAAATTCTTGCCCTACGGAAACTTTCTGCAAAATATGCGAAAGACCGACAATACAACGAGCACCATTTCCACAGAATTTTGCCTCACCTCCATCAGAGTTATATGTTTTCATTTCTATAAAATTATCGAAGAAATCAACAAATAATAACTGGTCACAACCTATTCCAACTCTTCTATCGCAAAGAAATTTTATCTTCTCATTTGATAACTCTCTATATTTTTCTATAATAATAAAGTCGTTACCAAAACCATGCATCTTGTGAAATTTAACTCGCATTAAATTTCTCTATAAAATCCCTCATCTCTCCAACATTTCCGATAAAATCAAAATTTATTTGATCTCGTGGTAGAGTATTTTTTAGAAGACCAGTTAAGACAGATTTTGGACCAATTTCAATAAAATTTTTAATTCCATACTGATTAAAAACATTTAAAATAGTTTCTCTCCACCTCACTGGAGAAACTATTTGCCTAACTAACAACTTCTTTATCTCTTCTTCATTTTCTGGAAATACGTCAGCGGTGACATTTGAAATAACTTTTGAAACTAAATTCTCAGTATTAAATTTATAATTATTCAACTCATTTTCCATATTTTTTGACGCATTTATCATTAATGAAGAATGAAAAGGTCCACTGACATTCAACTTTATAGCCTTTATTTTTTGATCTTTAGCAACAGCGCAAACTTTATCGATTGCGCCAATTTCACCACTAATGACAATCTGCTCAGCTCCATTATCATTCGCAATATTGCAAACCAAATCTCCTAAATCACTATTTTCTAGCAACTCATTTAAGCTATCGTGATTAACTTTCAAAATTGCTGCCATTCCCCCCATACCTTTTGGACATGCATTCTCCATAAATTCTGCACGAGCACTAAGCAATTTTACTCCATCAGCAATATTAAAAAAACCATTTGCGCACAATGCATTGTATTCACCAACAGAGTGGCCAGCCATATAAGAAATTTTTTTCTTCAATTCTGGACATTCATTCATTAAAACATTGTATATCATCATTGCATTGGCCATTATTGCAGGTTGCGTATAAATCGTTTTATTTAAATCATCTGCATTATCGCAAAAAATCTTTTCTGATAATTTATATCCAAGACTATCGTTAGACTCATTCATTACATTTTTAGCAATATCAAATTGGTCAAAAAAATCCTTCCCCATATTTAGTTGTTGAGAACCTTGACCAGTAAACATCAAAAAGAACATAACTTTATATTACAAAAATTTAACAGATATTATGGATTTTACATATTTTGTCAAGACAAGACTAAAATATAGCACCCTACATCCTAAAACATTTCACCTTTATCAAACCATTTGTTCCAGGTTGCGATATTCCTTTTTTATCATCAGAAAAATAACACCCCCCCATTCCAGGGCAGTAAATATTTGCATCAGTAATCAAATCCTTTTTCATATTCGGATCAATTGTATTATTTAGCAATACACTAACAAAAAAATCCCTGTCTGCTTTATCTAAAACACCAGTAGAGTTTCCTCCATACATCAATTTATCTCCATCAACTAAAATTTTTTCTCCACCTCCTAAATTAGTTATACCATCAGCAAATTTTCCAATTCCATAACACGCCTTAATTCTTGACTCACATTTCCCGTAATTAACATTCCCATCTTTTCTATTCCTCCAGTGAATATTAAAACCAAATGAAGTAGAGGATGCGCTTTCTGATTGGAGTATGTTGATAAAATTATAAGATCCAATATCACTAAATTTTCCTGATCCATTTTTTGTCAAATTAACAATACCTTTCTCTATTCTATAACCTTTCTTATTTGAAATATCATATGGATTATCAGCTAAATATTCATTAACATTTATTGGGTATGAAAGAGGTAAAGTTGCAAACAAATCAAAATTTAAATTTATAAAAGTACTGCCACAATAACTAGACATTGAAACATTTCTATAGCTGTCAATTTGAATTTCATTTTCATCAAAAGATTTATCTCGTTGATTAAATTCGCGCTCTAGAGATTTAATAAAATTACCATTAATATTATATCTCTTCAAGCTAGCTTTAGCACCACTTTCCGGTTCAACCAAATTCACTCCATTATCAATTGCCCTTTCAACCAATTCATTTTCTTTTAAATTTTTGCAAGATGTGGCTCCAGAACCTGCGCAATCATGATCGTTTGAACCTCCATTTGCAGCAATTCTAATAGTTTCAATAGAATCAGTAACCCAAATAGCAGAATTTTGCAATTCATTTACTTTTCTCAAATCAAGCGAGGATGAATCAAATAAACTTGGAACATCTGCCTCATTTCCAGCAACACTACCAACCAACATTTTCAATTTACTGTTTGGTCTAATTTTAAATCTACCTTTAATATAAGCGCCATTTTGCCCAGAAGAGTTTGTATTGCATCCATTAACATCTACCCCAACAAGAGTAAAGTCAAATAAATTTGTTCCTGCTACTCCTGAATTGGCTTGCTTAGTAGCTCTTGAAGAACCACCTCCTCCCCAAATTTCAAAATCTATAACATCACACTTCGATGTATCAAAAAGATTCTTGCTCATTTTGATTTTTTCATCTTCTTGTTGCGTAAATGGATCCTTTAAATCAATACCATTGAGATATAAAATCTTTCCTGACTTTATAATCTTATTAAAAAAATCTGGATAAAAATTAAAAGATTCAATATCAAGGTTTAATGAACTACTAACCTTAGTTTTTAAATCTTCAGCAGAAACTACACGATTTTCTCGCTTATCAGAAATACCAACTACAGCATCTTTTGTTGGAGTAGCTGTAGCTGCTAATTTAGCATATTCCGTTGGGATTAATATAGTGTTTGATTGCAAACCATCAAAATTTATGGGATTGTTTACTATATTTTTCGCTGCAATTCCACCAGGTACAGCCTCTAGCTTTGCTTTGATGACTGTGATATCAGTATCAGATGTGATGTCATAATTACTATAATAACCAGGCATTTGCAAAACATACTCCCACTCTTTCTTATGAAAAACATTAGATTTCACCGGAACACATAACCCCTTTGCATCTGGATTTCCATCATATACATCCCTGCGTAAAATCTCCTCCTCAGAAACAACAAATGGTTTATTATCCTCTCCTCTAAAAGTTGTCTCTGTAATGATATCTTTGCCGGAAGAATCTTGAGCAGTAACAATTGGTACAACTTTAGGACCGTATTTATATCTAACTTCTTTATCATCTTTCTTATATACAAATTCAAATCCGCTTATGGAACGCAAATAATCTAATTCATCAACTGTAAAATTATTAAATGTTCTAAACTCTGGATTATCAAAATCAATACTACCATCATCTTTTAGCTTCATCAAAACTTTATCATTCTCAATGAAACTCAATATTCTTTTTTCTCCGTTTACGTCTCGAACTACAGACTTCCACTCTTCTCCACCATTAAAATTTCTTAAACAAATCTTTTGGCCTGCAGGATCGTGATCATAAAACAAATTTACGAATACATCTTCGCACCTACCGCCCGCCTTTATCAAAGCACCGTTCTTACATTTAATACCTAGAATTGGTGTTGACCCTTGCTGCAGTAAACCCATATCTGTACAGCTTCCTGGTCCACTTATGCTTGAAGCATACACCCCATCAGAATTACATTGATACATATTTATTGATGTGTTTGTAACCATCTCTGGTAAGGATTCACAACTTGAATTGATATCAATATACCTTATCACAGCATTGCCATTATCACCATTAATATTAAGAAATTTACACTCTTTCTTTATAGATCTACTAAAATCAAAATCTTTGTTATATGGATTCCTAACAAAGCCATTTTGAAAAGCTGTTAAAAACTTATTTTCTCCTCCGTCATCATAAAAATCTATCCCATCCTTCAACAACTCAAAATCTAAAAATCTTACTTCATTTATCGGCTGAATTGTTGCAATTGGACTAGCTTTCTTCCAGGGATATGTTATCGCAAGATTCACATTCTGATCGCTCATAGATCCCTGCGGAACAGAATCTAAAACTGGCAGCGGTGAAAGCGCACCACCTCCCCTTGGGTAACACCCTAGATCATAATTTACAACTCTTGCACCTATTCTGTCCAGCTTCGAACAAACAAAATCACTTGTAACATCTATACTAAAAGAATATGTTTCCCCAGGACCACCCTTGCAAGAATTCGCGCCATCTTTTAGACCATTGCCACCTATACCTTCACAATTTGTGCTGTACTTCTTAAATTCATCTCCATCCTTTACAAAATATATGATGCGTGCCTTTGGCTTATCATAAGTTGATCCCAAATGATAAACTGAATAAACAGGATTTGCACCAACAATATAATCAGTAAATGGATGAGGGGGCGGGCCCAGCGGAACTAAAACACATTTAATTAATAGATCCAAAGATTCATCTCTCAAACACTGCTGTGGGGTACTGCATCTCTCATCCCCATTATCAGCCCCCACCAAACTCGCACATACCATTTTCTGTCCTATAAATTTTGCAGTATAGCGACGCAACTGATTTTCATTAGTCTTTAGGCTTATTTTGTTAACCCAATCCATATCAATGTTCTTAAAATCCTTGAAACCACTTTCTATAACATCTGGATTCCTTAAAATCACATCTTTCAAGTATCTTCCCTTACTGTTATCGCTAGAGCTTGGGTTCTCTTCTAAAGTTTTCTTTTTGCCGTTTAAACCAACTTGAATTTGCGCAAGCCATGGGTATAAAGTCCTCTTACTGTAAGGAGCAACCTTTGCGGTAAAACAAACTCTCAATGCATCTGATAGTCCAGACCTTCTGCATTCAACTTTGTCTATATCAGTAGAAACAACAAAATCATCGTATCCTCCACTCCATGAAGTGCATGCGTCCTTCCAATTAAATGGAAATCTGTACAAAACTGGATTGAACATACCGTGCCTTAATCTTAACCTTGGCGTAAATGAACCATTTGGATTTTCTGGGTCCATGGCGCTATTTTTAAAATATCCAATATCATACTTAACTTTGCTCTTACAAACCTCCTCATCCCACATCAGGCTGTATCTATTCTCCTTACTCCTCCCATCTCCATCAGAATTCCATCTCCCTGCATGCCCATATTGAGGATCAATAACCATATGTCCAAATTGGCCAAAATACTTCCAACCGCAAATGCCGTCTTTTAGGTTCAGAAAAAAAATAAAAAAAATCAATAAATCTCTTAAAAATCTCATATTATTTTTTTACAAAAAATGAGCTATTTTCAAGGCTAAATTTCTCTAAATCAAAACTTGAAAACAAAATTCTATTATCAGATTTTACTATTAGAAATTTTGTATTCTTTTTCAACAGACTATCAAAATACTCGATATTTTCATCCTTAAAATTCAATTCCTTATACAAAGAAGTTTGGAAATTATTTGGAATAATAAAATACAAAACATTTTCCGCTGGTAAAGTCATTTTACTTAAATGTAAATCTGTGCCACTATAACAAATAAACAGATGCAAATTATTTTTCAAAATGAAAGCAAAAAGACCATCAAATCTATCGGAAAAAACTGGGTCATCCAAAATTTTTGCATCATCTAAAATAACAACAATATCTTCTTTTAAAATCAATTTCTGTATTGAAAATACAATTAAGATTAAAGACAAAATATTGAGATAGTCGTCGCCATGGAAATGCTTTATATCAATAAATTTCATTTTAAAATTATTATCATATTTCAGGTTATCAAAAATTTCTCCGAACAAACCATCATCAGATAATTTTTTCAATAAAGATTGAAGATTAAATAATATCTTTTGTGATGTAAAATAATTTAATATCACAGAAACAAGCTCAGAAACAGAATCGTTATTTCCAAAAATCAAAGACATGCCGCCTTCCATTATACTATTTATTTCATTCCTCTCACTATTAGTCAAAACATTTAAAAAACATCCATCATCACTATTATCTGCAGCACTTATAACTCCATACTCTCTATCAAAACAATTTACAACAATTAAAGAATCAAATCTGGAAAAATTTATATTCAGCATTAAAATAAATCTCTCAAAATCTTTATTCTCACCAAAAATAAAATTGATATTTTTACTTCTCTGGTCTAAAAAGAAAAACTCCCCGTATCTGTGATAATCATTAAAGCATAAACTATTATACCATTCTGTCTTCATTTCAACTGAATTATTAAAATTGCATAATGCCTTTAATGATACGGGTTTCAAACGCATCAAATAATGAAAATTTCCAGGCAATTGAGAAAAAAATGCCTCTTCAACACCAACATTTTCTCTGTAAACAACAATGCCATATTTAGAGCATTTTTCATTAAACTTAAATGCTAAGAGATTTATATCATCCTTCTTTCCAAAAATCATAAAACTTGTTTGTTTAAGAAAAGTCTGATCATTATTCATGCTTTTAAAATAATCATCGAGATTTTTATCTCTACTAGCAGTTATGAAATAAGAAAATTTATCTAAACTTAGAGAATAATTTTTATCCTTTTTCATTTTTATATCATCAGAGAAAATTACCTCTGTAACTACTAAATCAAACTGACAATTCAATATATCAAAAATTATATTACTGCTTAACTCACAATGATATTTTGCTGTAAATACTGCGCCATATATATCTCCCTCTAGATGTATATCATTATCTAAAAACTCAATTGATCTATTGTTAATCAATGAGCTTGAAATATCAGATTTATCTAAAAGTTTCAAACCATTAGATGATTTTATTATTCTAGAAAAAAACATTTCTAACTCAGAAAAATACTCTCCTGAATACTCCTTGATGGATAAAACATAAGGCGAAAAATCAACAAGCAAACTGCAAAATTTATCAACCTTTGTAGTTAATTTTTTATATAAAGAATTTAACTTTGCACTATAACTACCTTTATCAAACCCACTAATAAGCGGCACAACATTCTTTAAACTAACTAAATCTATTCTATCGTTTAATATAATTGAAA
>JBIKUW010000054.1:0-8566 GCA_044347385.1 Rickettsiales bacterium | reverse complement strand
ATGGAAAAAATAGGAATGAAGCAATAGAAAACATGAAAAGTACTTTAGCTCAAACAATTATTTATGGCCAATCTTTAAAAACAAATATAAACTTTCTTGAACAAATAATACGTCTTTCAGAGTTTGAGCAAGGCAATTTCTCAACAAATTTCATCAAACAAAAATATGGCGATAGATTTTCTTTGATGCTAAATCAAAAACAGAAAGATTTATATTTGAAATTCATCATTGCAAATACAATAATCGCTTTAAATGATATAAAATTCATTTCGGTGAATAATACGAATAATGATGATGAGATCACTTTGAATATTTTAAGCAATATCGATAATTATCATCATGTTAATGTTATAAAATTGAATTATGATAATAAAATTTACCACATATTATCAATTAACGATAAAAAGATTGATAAAAGATACAAAATAATCAATTTTGAATCAAATTTGTTACATTTCGCTCAAATAGATTTAAAAGAAAGATCTCAAAAGGATTTTTATTTCAAATTATATCCTGATGATATTAGCTTCGTGCTAGAAAATAGCGGATATCATTTAAAAATGAAAACATATCCTGATTCATACGGAATTTTTTACGACAAAATCAAAGAAAATAAGAAAAGCGACGATCTGAATGAAAAGTTCGTTCTTTCACCACTACCAGGTTTAGTAATTGGATTAAATGTTCAAGAAGGTGAGACCGTTGCAGTCAATACGAATCTTTTAGTGATTGAAGCTATGAAAATGCAAAATGTAATTTACAGTACGAAAGCTGGGAAAATTAAAAAAATTTTTGTTAAAGAGAGAGATATTGTTCAATCTGATCAGAAATTAATCGAATTTGAATAATATCTCATCTTTCACCGTACAACCAATTTCATATTTTGGGATGAAAATAACAACTTCTGTAACATTGATTAACATAAAATACTCATCACAATTTATGATTACGATTGACAAAAATTTGATATAATGCAGAAAATAAAATAAAATAAAATAAATTGTGAATAAAAATTCTTTAGAATTCTTCATAGCATGGCGATATCTTTTTCATAGAAGCGGTGAAGGCTTTATTTCCCTAATATCAATCTTCTCCTTTCTTGGAATTACTTTGGGTGTGGCAACTCTAATCATTGTAATGTCCGTAATGAATGGATTTAGAGAAAAATTAATAGACAATATCGTTGGAATCAACGGCCATATAAATATCGTGTCTCAAACAAATGAAATCAATGAGTATCAAAAAATAGTTCAAAAAATTAAAAAAAATCCTTCTGTTACAAAAGTCACTCCTCTCATTCAAGGACAAACTCTTGCGACTATTGGAGACAACAACCTAGGATTGTTAATTCTTGGATTAGAGAAGATTGATGACAAAAACTCAATTTTAAAAAATGTAGAATTAGAAGGTTCGCAAAATTTCGATAATGGAAATAAAATTCTAATTGGATCGCGACTTTCTGAAAATTTAAATCTAAAAATTAATGACGATATCGATCTTATATCATCAAAATCTATCTCTTCTATTATAGGCGAGCTCCCAAGAACAAAAAAATACGAAATTGGTGGAATTTTCGACAGTGGAATCAATGACTTTGATGCAAACACCATAATCATGCCATTAAAGCAGGCGCAAATTTTCCTTCAAATTTATGACTCTGTAAATAAAATCGAAGTATATCTCTCATCTCCTTATATTTCACAAAAAATTATGCGGGAATTAAGAGATGAATTTCAAGATAACACAGATCTAATCATAAACGATTGGCAAGACGCTAACAGCCACTATCTCGGCGCTCTAAATTCTGAAAAAAACGTAATGTTCTTAATACTTAGTTTGATCATCTTAATAGCAGTCTTCAATGTAATCTCTGGATTAGTTATGATGGTAACAGAGAAACAAAAATCCATTGCCATTCTGAGAAGTTTCGGCATGACTGAATTTTCTATTATGAAAATTTTTATCTACTCTGGAATGCTAATCTCAATTACTAGCACTATTCTCGGCACAGGATTAGGAATCATTATTAGTAAAAACATCAATCACATTAAACTTTTTATAGAGAAATTATTCAACACAACCCTATTTGATCCAATGATCTATATTTTCAACGAGATGCCTTCTAAAATTGTCCTACATGATGTGATTTATATTATCATATTCACCTTGATAATATCATTTCTCGCTGTAATACCACCATCAAGAAAGGCTGCAAAAATTGATCCTGCCAAAATTCTTAGGTATCTATAATTCTTCAAAACTTCTCTTACTACTGCAGCTCTTTCTAAAATAATAAGTATTGCCATATCGGCACTTTTTTATTAAAATACATCAACTTTTTATTAAAAATAATATGTTTGATTCTCTCGGAAATAAATTCACATCAATCATCAAAAACTTTTCCTTTAACAAAGGAGCCATAAGTGAAAACGATTTGAATCAAACGCTTCAAGACATCAGAGTTGCTCTTCTCGAATCTGACGTCAACATGAAAGTTAGTCTCAAAATTTCAAATAAAATTAAAGAAAAAGCTCTTGGCTTCAAAATTGTTCCAGGAGTTACTCCACAAGAAATGATTGTAAAAATTTCACATGATTCTATTAAAGAAATTCTCGAAGGAAATATAGAGCATGGGTTTAAATTACATGAAAAACATCAAGAAAGGATTTTATTAGTTGGATTGCAAGGCTCAGGAAAAACAACAACTGCAGCAAAAATTGCTCACTTTGTAAAGGAAATAAAAAACAAAACAGTTCTCGCGTCATCATTGGATTATTACAGACCAGCTGCTAGAAAACAACTAAAAATTCTTTGTGATAGAAATAATATCAATTATTACGACTACTCTTCTGAGAAAAGCTGTACGGAAGCTGTAATAGAAACTTTAAAACATAAGATGAATTTCTTAAAAACTCACGATCATGATGTTGTAATTGTCGATACAGCTGGAAGAATTTCAATTGATGAGAAAATGATGGATGAATTAGTTCAAGTGAAAAAAATTCTAAATCCAACACAGATTATCCTAGTTCTTGATTCAATGTCAGGAAGAACTGCAATCGATGTTGCAAAACACTTTAATGAAAATCTCTGTCTCACTGGAGTTATCTTTACAAAAACTGATAGCGACACAAAATCAGGTGCGATTCTTTCTATAAGACAACTTCTCGACCTTCCAATTTTATTTTTATGCTCCGGTGAGAAAATTCAAGATTTAGATGAATTCATTCCAGAAAGAATTGCTCAAAGAATTTTGGGAATGGGAGACATAGTTTCTCTTGTTGAGAAAGCCTCAAGCGTTATTCCAAATGATAATAGCGAAGCGTTAAAAAATAAAGCAAAAGATGGCAAACTAGATCTATTTGATGTTTTAGAGCAATTTAAATTTCTAAAGAAGCTCGGCGGATTACCATTTATATCAAAATTTCTACCGGCTGATATGGTCAAAAATTCAAACATTTCTGAAGATAAAATCAAGAGGTTCGAAGCCATCATTCTTTCCATGACACCAAAAGAAAGAGTAAATCCTGGTTTGGTAATCAATTCTTATTCAAGAAAAAATAGAATTTCAAAGGGAAGCGGAACTGATGTAAAACTTGTTGAGGAATTATTAAATATGCATGGAAAAATATCTAAAATGGCACAACAATTCGCAATGTTTGATAAAAATAGCATTGGTGATAAATTCAAAATGGGAGATGCTCTAAAAGACATCACAAAAAAATAAAAATTTTATTAATTTTTTTGCATTCCAAATAAATTTCTTGTACAATATTATAATTGAATTAATCTATACGGACAAAATAATGAATATCGTATTAAATAAAAGAAAATCTCTCTTATATGGATTACTCTGTGCAGCCCCACCAATGCTATTTTTAGCATCATTAATCGTAACTGCAAAGATCAACCCTGCACTAGTAGCATATATGGGATTAATTTTAGGAGTAATCATTGGTGTAATTGCTCTCATAGCCCTTGCAGCATTAGCTTGCTGTGGATCTTACAGAAGTGGAGATAATTGTTTTCTGATTGGCTGTTGCGTTGGTGGTGGAAAAAGTGATGGGATTATAGCATTGATTGTAGCTTCAGTATTCGTTTTAGCAATTTGTGTAATTTTCGGAACTTTCATGTCAGGAATAGCGGGAATTTGCTTTGGTTTATTTAAACTAGCACAAAATGAAAAACTCAAATCCATCGGCGTCTCACTTAATGCATTTGCTCTACTCGGACTTTTTGCCATACCTATAACAATTGCAATAATACATCCAGAAATAGGAAAATATGTTTTTACTATTGATAACTTTGATCCATCAAAAATAGCAGATCAAATCGATCCAAAAACTTCAGCAATTTTAATATCATGTATTTTAGTTTCTTTTGTGTTATGCATAGCATCATTCGTTATATGTAAATATAAACTTGACCTGTTTGGTGATAAAGAAATTGAGTATGAATCACATCACTCTGTTAGGGAGTTTTTTAAGGATTTATTCACAAATACTAACAGCACAAGAAATTTAAATATACAAACACATCAACAGCAAAATTTTGGAAGAAATCCGGGATACTCTACAAAACAGGGAGAATATACTGGGAGCAATGGAAATAAGTACAAAGCGCGTACAAAAGCATCTGAAGAATCACTACCATCCTACGACGAATCGTACTATCATAATACTAGAGGAGAATTCATAGGTAATGTTAGAACAACTATTGGATACGGAACATCAGAACAACTTGCAAGTGCAAAAGAACTTGATTCACCACCACCATATAGTCCACAATAAGTAATTAGTGCAGACTCAAGATATCTCAGTTTAACAGCTTTACAAAAGCTTGTGATCCATTAAGATTTAAGGAATGTTCTACTGAGATCCTATGATGAGTCCCCTTATTTTACATCACTCAAACCTCGCAAAACCCCACGTTCTTACTACCCACGGAACTAGAATAACACTCCATGATTTTTCAAAAAACCCTTTGTTATAACTTTTTAACAAATTCAACAAATTTTCGCTTCCAACAATAAAAAATATTCTATAAAATTTCACTATAAATAATTATAAACATGGAAAAATGGTTTTCAACATTGATCACAACATAAAATCACAAGAGGATGCCCGTTGGGATTCCTTGAATGATGCTGTGTTGGCTTTGGAAGATCACCTTTTTTCTCTCCATGTTTATGATATAAATGCAAATAAAGAGCATCGCATGGCTTTTTGGTTGATGGATGCTTTGAATAAGTATAATATTCGCCGTTCAAAATTGTTAAATCAAATTGCAAAAACTGATTTAACCGAGAAATATTGGATTAAATTTAATGATCATCTTCTCGAAATGGAAAATCGAATTATTTCATCCATTAATCGAAAAGACTTAGATTCCGAGCAAATGAACTCTGTTTTAAAGCAAAATTTCTGGCTAATGGATGGTTTTGTGAGGTTTAAACTTCAGAATTGTCGCGCATATATGATTAAAAATGGTCTTGAATGCAATATTTCAGATGATGATTTAAAATGCTCGGATAATCCATTACTAAATGAGCCATCAGCTTTTAAAGTTACGAAAAAAAGTTTAAAAAAAATTGTTAGCAAAAATATTATCGATCAGATAACACCTCAGATGATGTCTGAGATTAAAGATGAAGCCTCAACTATAAGTTGTATACATGGAATAATTGAGAATTTAATAGCAAAAGATGAAATAAAATTGAAGAATAGGGAAACCACTGATTCCATTTTGAATGACATTGTTGCCAATTCAAAACTGAAAGACGAAAGGGAAATATTCATCGAGACTAAATCTATAAATCCATTTTCTAAGGAAAATAAAAATCACAACCCATTGATTGAAAGAAATCCACTTCTTCGAAATAATATTTTTATAAATAATAATTTTGTTTTTCAAAATCAAGGTCAAGAAAAAATAAAAGAGGAAATAAAGCTTGAAAATGAAAGAATAGAAAGTGAAAAATCTCTCAGAATAGAGGACTTAAAGAAAAGAACAATTGAAAAACATCTAAAGTCATTTCTAAATGTTGAGAAAGAAAGACAGAGAAAAGAAATTACTTGTTTTAATGATATCAAAGATCTTAGATTAAGAGATTATATTTTGCAAAATGTCTTAGCTCTTGTAAGAAGGGAGTTATGGGAATTTTGGAGAATAAAAACTAATGCGAAGATAATTGAGGAAGAATATATTGATAAATTAAGATTTGAACCAGATAAAAATGCGAGGAACGCAAATATGTCAAATAAAGATCCCGATATTCCAGAAAATATTAATGAAATTCGCAAATTTGTAGAATCACGGCAGGAAATTGTTACAAAGTATTATCTTGAAATTGTAGGTAGTTATGAAAAACTTCATCCTGGGAAAATAAATTCATTGGATGAGGAAAATTGGCTTGTGTTAAGAGAGCGATTTGTGGGTTCTGCAAACAATAGATTTGAAAGTGAACTTTGGGAGATGGTGTAAAGTGAATAATACTATTTCTCTAAAATAATTCCATAATTACCACACAAAGAAAAACAAATCCCTATCTCTCTCTTTTTCCAACAGCTCCATCTTTTATATTGTCTTTCCATTTTTTTAAATTCTTCATTTCAACATCCTTCACATCACAAATATCTTTGTTAAAACCACTCACATCAACATTCTTAAAAATGCTCTTCACCTTATTAAGAATGCTACCCTTATTAGCATTCTCCTCCAAACTGTTACACCTCTTCCTTGGATTATTTACATCAGAAACTTTAAATAAATCACTGGAAATGCTATAACTCTTCTGCAACTTACTTTTAGTTGATTCCTGACCATCAATCACATCAACTAATCTTCTCTCATTTTGATATCTGGTAATCAGAGGTTTTTCATTATATATCATCTCGTATTGACTCTTCATATAATCCAATCCCTCTCTAGCATTTCTTAAAGATTCTCTCCAAGCATCATAATCACTTCTATCTTTAAAATATATCTCTTGCATTTCTGTTCTCTTGATTTTCTCATATTGATTTATAATCACTTTGTTCAATTCTGCCATATCATTTGCAGCTCTATATGCTGGAGAACCTCTTTCAAAATTTTTCACATTACTCTCTAAATTTTTCATCTCACTATCTAACTTCTCCCAATTAAATTTCTTCTCTGGAAGATATAATTCACCTCTCGGATTAACTTCAACACCTAATCTCGGATTCAAGACCAAATCATAAGATTGCTTCATTGGATTTTTATCTGCATCCCTCCAATAATTTATAATATCCAGGTATTCTTGCGGATTAAAAGCAATTCCAACATCTCCGTTTGGCAGAAAACAAGTATAGGGCGATTCTCTTGACATCTCAAATTTATAACTCACTGGATTAAAGTTATCAGATCCGTGACGAACCATATTATCAGTAACATTATCGCGAAGATTCTCTATAATATCTTTATGTGCAAGTGGAATTCTACCATAATCCTCATGAAGCCCAGCATAGTTCTGCAATCTACCACCATCATCCCCAAGAGTATCACCAATAATAGCTAAATCATAATCTGGTATTAGAATGCGCCCTGATCTATCAGCTAAAACCTTAACATCTTCCATTCTCTTTCCATTTGTATCTACCTCGTCTCCATTCTTCATCGCTGAGTAATACTTTCCATTCTCCTCATCACGATAATAAAAGATATTCTCTCTTATATTCGCATCATAACAAAGAGTATAGCTTGTATCTTGATTACTCTCTGTCACAACCTTTGTAACACTAACTGTCTTGTAATCAGAATTATCAGCATTCAAAATCTCTTCTACTTTTTTGTCAGCTCCTAGATCCTCTTTTTTTGCAAAACGATTCTTCACTGGAATATATCCGCCAATCTCAGGAATGATAGAACTCTTGAGTTTCATATGCAAATCCTTTCCAGCATAACGCCCAGCACCTATTTCATTTATCTTGTCTGATGTGCTAGGGTTTAAATCGCGGATAGCTAGCAAAACATTTCTGTCTTTCGCATAATCAATAAACTTCGGGATATGCAATCTGTTTAGATGTGTTATTCTCTCTAACTCTACTAAATTATTTTCATCCATTGCGTATGATCAATTTAATTTCAAAAAATCATATACAATAAAAATTAACATACAATAAAGCAAATATTCTGCTTCCGGAAATGATTTTCTTATATTAGTATCATATTATTAATAATACTAATAATGATATCTCAATTACTTTTTATTTTTATTATTGTTTAAATTTCCTCCCCAAGTAAATTGATTAGAAGGATTTGAACTCGTTGCGTTATTAAAACCATTAAATTCGTTCGCATTATTTGCTTCTCTTGCAAATCCTCCTATACTATAACTATTATAACCTACATTACCTTGGTGCGCATATGCTTCTTTCTCACATTGTTTATCAGTCTCACCCTTCTCTCTCGGGCTTTTTGAATTCCATCCACCTCCATAACCATATCCATTATTGTTATCATTATTTTTTCTATCCATAGTATTTATTTCATAATTAATAAAAAAGTTAATTATAGTATATATTATTAATTTATCAACTACTTG
>JBIKUW010000053.1:0-8711 GCA_044347385.1 Rickettsiales bacterium | reverse complement strand
AATGCTCGCACAGGGCAGTGAATTTGCATTCATTTTATTTGGCTTAGCAGAAGAGCATTCTATTATTGCCACTGAATTATCACAAGTCATGATGATGACAGTAACATTCACTATGGCAATGACGCCATTATTAGCAACTTTAGGAGAATATATCGCAACACGAGGAGAAGAAGATATAGTAAATCCAAATCAATATATTTTACAAGAAACGTCAGACCTTACCAATCACGTAATTATAATTGGATTTGGTAATACCGGAAAGATTCTAGCCAATATATTAATCTCTGAATATATTTACTATGTCGCAATTGATATAAATCCAGCTATAGTTACAGAAGAGAAAAATAATGGGTATGTAATATATAAAGGAGATGGAACGAAAATCGATATCTTTAAAAATATTAGTATAGAAAAAGCCGCAAATGTCGTAATAACAGTGCCGAACATGGTAACAGCAAAAAAAATTGCTGAAAATGTAAAATCACATTATCCTGACGTACGCATTACCGCAAAATCTTATGATCTTGAAGATGTAAGCGAACTAATATCAAGTGGAATCGATGATATAATTCCAGAAAACTATGAAGTCAGCATTATGCTTGCATCTTCTATTATGACAGCCCTTGGTTTCAGCGAATCAGAAATAGAATCGTCTCAAACCAGATTGCGTTTCTCGAAATATAAATTAATTCGAGAAAACTTTATAGATTATGAAAAAAACACATAGAATAAACAAAATCCATTCTATGTTTTAATTCATAATCAAACAATATTATGCAGCTGATTGCTCGCTAGGTTGAGCTTCAAGCTCCTGCTCTTCTTGTGATTGTTGTTCTTGTGATTGCGCATATTCTGCTTTTGCTTCTTGAGCTGCTTGCTGAGCGGCATATTGAGCCTGTTGTACAGCATATTGAGCTTGTTGAACAGCTAATTTTGCCTGTTGCATTAGTTGTTGTTGAATTAACTGCTGTTGAGCTTCTTGCGCTTCATCTTCTAATTCTGATTGAGCAGCATTTTGCCATTCTTGAGCAGCATTTTGCCATTCTTGAGCAGCATTTTGCCATTCTTGAGCAGCATTTTGCCACTGATCAGCTTCTTTAGCCTCCTGAGCTTGTTGTTGAGCTTGTTGAGCTTGTTGTTGAGCTTGTTGAGCTTGTTGTTGAGCTTGTTGAGCTTGTTGTTGTGTCATAAAGAACCTAATTATAATTATTTTCAAGATAAATCTTAGCAAGAAGAATATTCTATATGTAAGCACAAAAACAACACAAAATGGGCTAAAATGATGAATTTTTTACTATATAAAATATCACTAATCAACGACCATTAGACACCGTTAAGCCCATTCCAACAAAACTAAATAAATCTTCTGGAGATCCTGAATATCCAGAATCACTACTAGCAATTGATGGATTAGACTCAGATCCAGAAATAAGTTTTGCATCATTAGTTTTTTTAGAATTATCTCCTATCTCTTTAATGGCTTGAGAAAAGATGATTGAGAATTCTTGTATCTGACGTTTTAAAGTTACAGTTCTATCTATCTCAATTACATTGAAAACTTTTACTAACTTATTTTCAAGATCACTTACATTTTCGTTCCAGTTAGCAAACGAATTTTGTATTTCAGCTTTATCGCTTTCTGAAACTCCATTTCTCTTACGTGACACTAAAAGATTTGACAGTGAAAAATTTTTAGCCACTTCTTCAGAACATGATTGAGACCTAATACTATCTCTCATTTTTGCATTCCTTGCATTATATTCATCAACTTGTGTGCGCTTCATTGATAATAGTTTCTCCAACGTAAGCAAACATAAAGCTCTCTCAACGTCATTCTTTCCACACAAAGATAATAATATAGCTTTAAACAAATTATTTTTATAATTACTATTGTTGAAATCTCCATTCACAAAAGATTTAAAAACCTTTGCTCCAGAATCTTCTATAATTATATTTCCATAAGCATCTTCATCGGAAGCAGAATAACCATCATCCTTTATTAAAACAACATCTTCAATTCTGTTACTAGAAACCTCACTACTTAAATCTTTTAATGCTTTATAATAATCAAACAGATGATTTAAATTCATATCACAAATGTCTTTGTATTTCTTATTTCTTAAAACAAAAGAGAACTTTTCTATCTCCTCTTTGACTTTTTTTTCATCATGCTCATCATATAACATCTCATCTTCACAAAACTCTTGAAATTTCCTCTCAATTTCATTTCTTGAAGCATTATTTTTTTCAGCATACTCATCCTTCTCTTTTACAACATTTTTTTTATACTTATTCAAAAGAGAAGATGGATTAACGTTACTGACAGGCTTTGGATTTAGAAACTCTTCTATCAATGTCTTTTTATCACCATCTTTTAATAAAACATTTATCTCAAAACTATTCAAATAACTAACCAACTTAGAAGCTATTTGATTCAAAATTGAATTACCTAACACATTAACATGACTTAATGGCATCTTAAGAATTTAATATATAATTATAAGAGTATTAATTATATATTAACAAATAATGCAATTCAATATACAAAAATTAAATTATTTTATATTTCCTGTAAAAAATAATATAGATGCACCAAAAACCAGCCATATCAAGCTTCCTGGTAACATGAACTTCCAACCTATACGCATTAGTTGATCGTATCTATATCTTGGTAGAGCTGCTCTCACCCATATGAAAATAAATAAAACAAAAATTACCTTCAATAAAAACCAAACTATCCCTGGTACGAAAGACAAGAATTCCAAATCAAAAGGAGGATACCATCCACCCATAAACACTATCGATATCATTGCACCAGCGAGAATCATATTCAGATACTCTCCTAAATAAAATAATGCAAAACTCATTGAAGAGTATTCAACATTATAACCAGCAACAAGCTCAGCTTCTGATTCTGGTAAATCAAAGGGGTGTCGATTTGTTTCAGCTAACATCGAAACTAAAAACATTATCGCCATAGGTAAATTTAAAATCCAGAACCACCAAGGAGCGTTATGCATTCTAAGAACTATCTCACCTAAATTCAACGATCCAGAATACAGCAAAACTAACATCATCGAAAATCCTATTGATAATTCGTATGAAATCATTTGTGCTGCTGATCTCATAGCGCCAAGAAATGCATACTTTGAATTACTAACATATCCTGCAATTACAATACCATAAACACTTAATGAAGAAATAGCAAGCAAATAAGTAATTCCAACATTAATGTCAGCAATTACAAGAGCAGTTCCATCTTCTACATTAAAGCTAAGCGGTATTACTGCCCAACAAATCATAGCAAGTGTAAATGTTATAATTGGAGCGAGAAGAAATAATTTCCAGCCGGCTTCATTGGGAATTATAACTTCCTTTAATATCAATTTAAGAGCATCTGAAAATGGTTGTAACAAACCAAGGGGGCCAACAACATTTGGTCCTTTTCTCATCTGCATTGCAGCAATTATCTTTCTTTCAGCGTATGTTAAATACGCCATAGAAATCAATAATGGAACAACAAGACACAAAATGAAGAATAATGTGTAGAAGGTCGGCGTCAATTCCCTCAAAATTTCTAAAACAGATCCAGAGAAACTCATAATTTATAAAACATTTTTAAATATTATTTTATTTATTTTAATCAAAAAAACAAGAGTTACTCTCATCTATAAATGCTTTCATTCACAAAATTAGATAAACTATCTCTGAAATCGTCAAAAGTCATATTTTCTCCATGAATTATATCATCCTCAACATCATAATCATAAACTGTATATTCTAACTCTATTACATCAGTCTTATAATTACTCAATATAAAAAAGCATGGCCCCTCATAATCTTCAATCTCTATACATTTATTGTCTTTAACATTTGCATCAATCTCTACACTAAGATCCTCAATAAAATATTCGTACTCAATAAAATAATTCTCGTCAATGATTTCATCCTCCCTTTTCTCTATTTCATATATAGCATTATTCAATCTTTTTATATCTTTTGCATAACAAGCGATAGCAAACTCCAAAACACAATACGTATAGGACCCATATTTAAATTTTTTCCAAATCTCAGAAAGTCTATCTACCAATGCTTTTCTTCTTTCATCAAGCTTTGAGTATAAAAAATCAGATGTCCTCTCATCTAGAACTTTCAACCTTTTCTCAATATTAAATTCATCATCTAAACACCTACATTCACCATATAGACAATCACATTCATCATTTGAACCATCTGAACTTAAATATTCTGCTCTTTTACGCTTTAAATTAACCATTTATATCCAAAAAATTACACAAATTATTTTTAATATCAGAAAAAGTTATTGTTGATTCTGGCAACCTGTCATCCTCAATATTATAATTGCGTATTTCAAGAACAAAAGGATCTCTATCCCCTTTGTAAAATAGAAAACTGAAAACTCCATCACTCTCTGAGATGCTATCTTCAAAAATCTCAAAACTCTTCTCTGGAATATTTAAATAACACCTTATCTGATGTACTTCAAACATTTGCCATTGAAAATACTGAAAATTCTTATAATCTTTCTCATAACAAGCAGTCATAAAACCTAATGCATTGTGCACATATGATAGAACTCTAAAATTTTCTTGAATATTTGACAAAATTTTTCCCAAATATTTAGATCTATCCCTATCATAAATATGATTATTAGAACGAAAGAAATCTCCTATCATTCTATTATAATAATCTACCTTATCTTCCAATCTCATAACACATAAATCATTTGATAAACTATTTTCGTCTTTTAGATCAACCATTCCTATCGAAATATTAAAAAATTTATAAATATTATAATATTGATTAAATAATTATGCAATATTATGCGATTAGTTCTAAAAATCAAATTTTTTTATTAATTTCAACTCAAATCACTATTGACTATAATAAATTTATCCACTAATATTTGTGTGAGTTTTGGGGTGTCGCCAAGCGGTAAGGCAACGGTTTTTGATACCGTCATCCGAGGGTTCGAATCCTTCCACCCCAGCTTCAAATTTTTTAAATAATTTACTGTTAATTATTTATTTAATGAAATTTTTGGCATTAAAAAGAAAAATTCTAAACAATGTTCTATAAATTCTTTCTTTTCTTCAATTGAAACTTTCGATTCTTCGCTCTCCGTCTCTAAAATTTCTATACTCACTAAAGAATTATTTTTTACAAAATCAATAGATATACCTGAAATTTTAATTCCACTTAATAACTCATTAAACTTACTTTGAAGCTCAACATTTTCATTGTCAGTCAATTTTTTATCAATCGTATAATATACCATATTGTTCATCTTAATACCTAATTAAATATAAATGCGCTTATTGCGCTCAACAATATAGACCATCTATATATCTTTCAGTAATCACAAACACAACTACATCTTATTTCTTCACTGGATTGATAACTTTATTATTCAAATCTATATCACTATCTTTCAGATCTTTGCTCTTAGTAAAAAATCTTTTAATAGCATAGGGAGCGAAAATAGTAATTGGATTTACTGATGCATTTGGTTTCGCTATATCTCCCTCAACTTTGAAATCAATAGTAAACAAACCATCGCCCTTATTACCAACTAACAAACTTCCAAACAATGGAATCTGACGAATTGCAATATTTATAATATTAAGCGGAGCTAGAGATCCATGGATCTTCATTGTTTTCTCTACTATATTTACCTCACCTTCAAAAGAAATTCCTAATGAATTTCCCTCTGCAACAGATCTACTGAAAAAAACTTTATCATCTATAAAAATCAAATTAACCCTCATATTATCGAAAGAAATTCCTTCACCCTTTAAAATTGAAACTATGCTATCAAATGCAGTTAATGAAAGAAGTTTCGCAATTGCTGGCGCACCCTTCACAGTGAAATTAGTTAAATCACTGCTGCTTTGTATCATACTACTACCATCCGGATATTTATTCAAATACCCTTCAAGATATAATTGACCACCATGAATATATTCAGTAATATCAAGACCGCTTAGAAAAGCACCAGCATTACTTGCTACAATCAAAATTCTATCATTTATCATCGAGGCATTGAATTGATTTTTCTTATCATCATCACTATTGTGAATCAAAATCTCTTGACAATCACCAGTATCACAAGAAAGGTTGAACTCAACACCTTTAAATCTTGACTCATTCTTGAAAATGAGATTATCTGTCTTGCCTCCGATGATAATTTTCTGATCAATAGGAGCCTTATCATCTTTTCTTCTTGAAAATCCAAGCCAATTGAAATTCTCGTAATATACATCCTTAGCTTTAACATCTACTTTCTTTACTTTGCCATCATCTGATATATTTACCTCATTAACATGTGTCTGACCGTTGTAATTCAAATCCTTAATCAGAAATGACCTCTTATCTTCATCATAAAACAAATAATCTATCTTGAATTTATGATTCTCATTATCAAAATTCAGATCTCTTATGTAAAAATCATCACCCTTCTGATTGACGCAGAGAAATAAACTTGCATCTTCGCCAACATCTTTGTTCAATTTTATATAAGGAGCTAGAAGCTTCGTATTTGTCAAATCAAGATTAACACCAAAATCGGTGTCATTTGAGCTGTTCCTCACAATCTTTATATTTCCAGAGATATTTCCTGTTACTCCAACAACATCTCCAATAATTGGATCAAATATTCTACTAAAATCCTTATAGTTATTGTCGTTCAATCTAACATCATACTCAGATTCATCATTCATTAAATTTATATCTCCTTTTAGGCCGAATTTTTTTTTATTCAGCAATCCATCTAGTGAAAATTTTGCCCTCTCATCATCAACAATCAATAAAAAATCATTACTTGAGATATGAGCTTTGTTCACTTCCATTCTCGAAGTGACATTTTTAGAAGTTACCTCTATTAGCTTTGAAAGATCTTCATCTTTATCACTTAAATCAACGTCGAACTTTGCCTTTACTTCACCATCACCAGATAAGTTTTTCAAAACATCATCTCCGAAGATCTCAATTTTATAATCTCTCTTATAAAAATTAATTAGATTCTTCAATTTACCAAATGCTTTACCTTCTACGAAAGCACGCTTCTTATTAAAATCTACAAACACTTTAGAGTCTATAATATTTGTTCTTTCTGGAGAATCATCAAAATACGCTTTTTTAACATCACCTGATAAACCATCCATTGTAATCTTCAACTTGCCATTCGCACCTTTTATAATTGGCATATGCCTACCGCAACAAATAACTTCACCATTCTCAATATGAGCATTTACTTCAACACTGCTCTTGTCATATAGGAAATGCTTATTGTCGAAGAGAAATATTAACTTTCCATCAACATCTGCATTGCCACCACGAATAGATCTCTCAAACCAACTACGAGTATAGGAAGCAAGGTTACTTGGCCAAAACGAATCAATCTGATTTAAATTCAAATTCTTAGATTCAAAATTTGCAGACAAAGTTTTGGTAGACTTGAACAAATCAGCGTTCAAATCTCCAGAAATCATTGCATCATCTAAAAAAAAAATAAATTTTACAAGCGATAGAAATTTTGACTTCTCATTCCACTTGAACAAAAATGAGCTATTCTTCAATACTTCCTTTCTAATCTCAATAACTTTTCCATGCTCATCAAACATCTCACGATCAAAGCCACCATTCACATTCTTGAAATTAATTTGCGATTCTTTAACTGTCAAATTTTTATTCATCTCGACCCACCCACTCCCTGAAAAGGCAAGAATCGCACTCTTTATTCTATTGAAATAGAGAAACTTGTATTCATTCGATATGACTTTCGATTCATCAATCACAACTTCAACTCTCCTATCTTCCATATCTTTCGGGATTTTGATTCTTCCGTTGATATCAATTTCCTTAAAAGACTTATTTTTATAATTCAAGCCGAGGTCAATCCATTCATGATCCTTCTTCGCATTCACATAATCAATATCAAGATCAATCCTCTCGCCACCCCAAGTTATAAAATCAAACTTCGTATTCTTAAGAGAAATAGACTTGATTTGATTCACAACGCCAAGAACACTCTTATATCGCACATCATGCTCATAATCATCACTTGGATCATTCTTAAAAGCGCTCACCTCTAAATGAATCAAATTATCTTTCAGATAAATCTCTTTTGGAAGAAAACGACCATTGATCAAATTTATCAGATTGAACTTTAACTCAGCAGATTTAAAATTAATATCAAGTTTTCTATTTTCCTCAGAAACATTAAAGAAAACAAAATCATTAACATTAATTCCAAGAGAGAACGGATTCCAATGAAGCCTAGCAGATCCACTAATCTTATATTCTAAATCTTCATTCAAAGATAGCTTCTTAACAAGCACTCCTCCAAAATAACCACTTTTAATAAATTGATTCATTATCAAATAACCAGTAAAATTCACGATAGACCATACCAATATCGAGACCAATACCAAATCTATAAAAAATCGTGAAATCCTGGTAAACATTAATCTATTTAATAAACAGCATTTCCTAGTATTACAATAAAAAGATGAAAAATACAAGAAAGTTATTGGTATAAACTATCAAGGAATTAATAATTTGAGAATAAATATCACCATTCATAACATCTCCATACCTTCATTCTATTTTAATATATAGATATTTATATATGGAAGCATGTTTTTTAACTTGTCATTCCAGTTGAACGAAGTGAAAACTGGTCAACGAGA
>JBIKUW010000052.1:0-8818 GCA_044347385.1 Rickettsiales bacterium | reverse complement strand
TCCATATTATGATAAAGCAAGTGGTGAAAGAACGGCGCATAGAAAGGAGTATAACGGTAAGAAATAGTAAAAAATATTTGTTGTAATGGATAGTGAATTTATTAAAAAATTAACTATTAACCATTTGTTAATTCTTTTATGTAAAGATTAACAGTCTATTAATTACTCAAGGTTTACAAATGGATAACAGAAACAACAAACACAACAACAATCAAAATTTAGATAATCAAAACAGAGATTTTGGTAACCAAAATAAATCTGGTAAAGAGGGTTTTGGTAACCAAAGTCATAATAACGATTACAGAAATAACATGAACAATAACATGGATATGGATAATAATAACGGATATGGAAACAGAGAATATGATTCTAAAAAAGGTGGTAAAGATGGAGTTAGAATGAACAATGAAATGGATAACAACGAATACGGAATGAACAAAAAAGGAAACAAAAACTATGAAGGAGATAAATCTAATTCTTACGGAAAAGATGGAAAAAGATCTGACCTAGATAATAAAAATTTGGAGTATTCTTCTCAGGGTTTGGACAACAAAAATAAAGGAGATAAAATAACTAGAATGTAATTTGCTTTTAAGTGAATTATTTTTATATTGAGAATTTTTTCTATTAAGAAAGTCATTTATATGATAAAATTTTCATATATTAAATGTATATGAAAATATTGTTATGAATTTGACAAATAGAGCGATCTCTGAAGGTTTAGAAAATGTTTTAGGAAATGAGTTTAAACTGCTCGATCATGGATTTGTTCGAGTTGTTGATTATATGGGAAATGACAATGCAGTTGTTCAAGCTGCAAGAGTGAGTTATGGCGCTGGTACCAAAAAAGTCAATGAAGACATTGGTTTGATAAATTATTTGTTGCGCCATCATCATACAACGCCTTTTGAAATGTGCGAAATAAAGTTTCACATTAAATGCCCTGTCTTTGTTGCTAGACAGTGGATTCGTCATAGGACTGCGAATGTTAATGAGTATTCTGCTCGATATTCAATTGTTGATAATGAATATTATGTTCCAGAATCTGACAAAATAGCTTTACAATCTTTATCAAATAAGCAGGGGAGAGGAACTAATGTTGATAGTGATTTAGCTGATGAATTTATTAGTAAAATTAAAGAAACTTCTGAAAAACAGTATAAACATTATAATGATATGTTAGAACGTGGTGTTGCCCGTGAAATAGCGCGCGTTTCGTTAACTTTAAATTATTACACTGAGTTTTATTGGAAAATTGATCTCCATAATTTAATGCATTTTTTAGCTTTAAGAGCGGACAGTCATGCGCAATATGAGATTCGTGTTTATGCTTCTCAAATGTTAGAGCTTGTAAAATTATGGGTTCCTCACACATATTCAGCTTTCATGAATTATAAAATGAATAGTGTGAATCTTTCTGAAAAAATGGTAGAAGTGATTAAAAGAAAGATGAATGGAGAAAATGTAGCGCAGGAAGACAGTGGTTTGAATAAAAGAGAGTGGGAAGATCTCAAAGACAAAATGTCTTTTAGTGATTAAGATTATCGTGAATCTTGAGTAATTCGATAATTTCTTCATGACCTTCTCTCTTCGCAATGTCTATCGCTTTTTTTCCTTCGCTATCTATAATGTTGATATTAGCATTATTTTCTAACAAAATTTTTACTGATTCAGCAGAATTTGTATAGCTTCCATGCATCAGTGCAGTCCATTCATATAATACGGTTTGGCAATTCAAATTCGCATTTTTCTTTACCAAAAGCTCCACAATTTCAGATAGATTAAAATAACAAGCCCACATGAGAGGCGTCATTTTATATTGCAATCCGAAATTTCTACATTCGCTCCACAATCAATCAAAGTTTTCGTAATATCTATATTTTTAAAAAATATAGCAAACAGAAGAAGGTTTTTGTCTTCTTCTTGAAATTTTTCATCGAGCAGATTATTATTTTTTAATTTTAAAATTGACTCACGCATTATATCAATTTCAAATTTTTTATTACAAATAATAATTTCGCGAATGTTTTTTAATTCGTAGGTTGTTGTCATAGTGAGGTTATTATTTGGTCTACAACTATTTTTTCATCTTTAATTCTATATATTATCATTTGCTTTGAATCAAAAACAAAGTATCCACCATCATTTTCTGTAAAGTATTCCTTTATGTTTATTTCGAACTTAAATTTTTTTACTCCTACAATCTTTCCTATTCCTTCTTCATTTATATCATCATAATTAGTAGCTTGTATCACATATGATAATCCATTGCCTAATTGTTGTTTGAATGGCTCTCTAGCAGAAGCATAAGTCATTTTAGGTTTTACTTTCATTCCCTCGGGAATCCATGAAACAAAAAATATCCTGTTTACCTGTATCCCATCGGTTGTTTTGGTATTGTATATTGGTCCTTTAGTTTTTGTATCCACATATCCACCATATATAGATAAACTTTGGTTTAATTTCAATGTTTCATATATTGATACGCATTCATCAGTAGCTGTTATTCCTGAAGCCATATATTTACCTCTTAAAAATTAATTAAAAACATTTTCTATGAACAATTTGTGGACCACTTTCATCATATTCTGCCTTTGAAATCCACATTTGTTGAAATGTTGATAATGAAGCTAGAATTGAACCTCCAATCCAAGCAGAATATTTTCTTTCAGGTGGAGCAATTATTTTTATTTTCATGCTTTGAGGTGCTAATGCTTTAATTTCTTTTTCTACACGTTCAGCAATCCCTTCAAACATAGTGCTTCCACCAGATAAAACGATATTCCCAAATAAATCTTTTCTAATATCAACATCGCATCTCATGATTGACTGGTAAATTAGCTCATGAATACCAACTTGTTCCATTCCTAAAAAAGAAGGTTGGAACAAAGCTTCCGGACATCTAAATCTTTCATTTCCAATTGTAATTACCTGTCCATCTGGGAGTTCGTAACTTTTTTCAAGACTACTCGAGCTAGCAGCTGTTGCCATTTCTGCCTCAAAATCAAGAGCAACATAACAAAGTTTTTCTTTGATATCTCTTACTATCTCTCTTTCAGCTGTTGTAGTAAAGCTATATCCTCTTTCAGTTAGAATTTTCATCAGATAATCTGTTAAATCATGACCAGCTAAATCTAATCTCATAATTGCATGAGGTAATGCATATCCTTCATAAATTGGAACTGCATGAGCAACACCGTCTCCAACATCAAGAACGATTCCAGTTGTTCTTCCACTTGCATATAAAGATAATACAGCTTGAATTGCAACATACATTGCCGGTGTATTGAAAGTTTCAAACATAATTTGCGTCATTTTTTCACGATTAGCTTTTGGATTTAATGGAGCTTCTGTCAATAAAACTGGATGTTCTTCAGGCGCAACTCTTAATTCGTTATAAAAAGTGTGGTGCCAAATTTTTTCCATGTCATCCCAGTTTGTAACAATTCCATGCTCAATTGGATATTTTAAAGTTAAAATACCACGTTTTGATTGAGCTTCATCACCAACATACTCATCTTTTTGTCCCATTCCAACCATAACACCTTGATGTCTTGGTCTTCCAACGATTGAAGGGAAAACAGCTCTTGGTGCATCATCGCCAGCGAAACCAGCTTTTACCATTCCTGATCCATTATCTATTACTAATGCTTGTATCTCATCGCTCATTTTTTACCTCTATTTAAATATTAATTTTGATTTTACGTATTCATACGTTATTTTTTGTTCTCTGGATAAATCAATGATTTCTTCAGGTAAATCACGCAATAACAAGCAGGCTTTTTTTTGTCCATTATCTTCTTTACAAACTTCTTCAATCATTTCAGAAATATTTGCAAGTTGGTTTGCATCATATTTATCAAAAAATTTATGATGCGCTGCAATAGCTGTGTATTTTCCAAGATAGCCAGCAATTATTTGCATGTGATCTGCTCTTTTCATTAATTTTTCCTTAGTACAAAACTTGTTCTATAATCATTATTGATATGTTGTGTTTTGTACGGAAGCAATAAAGTTGATAAAAATTAAAATCCTTTACTGGATAGGTCGGCTGCCATTTTTTCAACAGCTGTACTAACATCTTGTGGAGAGCCTTTCCCTGTAGCAACGATAATCGCTTTTTCTGATAAAGCTGCAGCAGCTGCCATCTCTCCTTTCTTCCCTCTGATGATTTTGTTAGCTTCGCTATTTATTTTCATAAATTTTACTCCTCCAATTGTGAATCCAGTGCTGCTCATTTCATTGAAAGATTTTTCATCAGTTAAAGCTTTAGAAAGAGCTGCGATCTCTTCAGATTTTATAAAAGATGGAGAACTTGCCCATAATCCTGGAGTTGCTCCTTTACCATAAATTGCTGCTCCTTGAATTACTGATTTATCTCCCATTAAAGCATTTACATATGCATCCCATCCACTCATAAAAATACCATTATTAAATTATTATGGTATGATTTTATTCTTTTTAGATTATATGTTGGAAGCAATAAATATATAATTTATAATTATGAATTGGTTTGATAATTTTTTATAACATTTAAAACAAAATCGCTGTCTCTAAATTCATTGAGCAACTCTGGATGAAGATCATAAATTATCTTAATTGTTCGTTTGAGAGCAAATGGATCGCGAGATGTTGTTGGTTTTTCTTTTTTATCAATTAAATAATGTTTCAACTTCGCATGATATTTCAAGGCGATAATTATTTTGATTATTTCATCCTCTGGTTCGTAATTTCTTTCATATAATTCGCTTTCACCATAATAAATCTCTCTAGCAATTGTGCAAATTTCTTTTGGATAATGATTTTTCATTAAATATTCATACGCTAACAAGCCTCGTAATGCTGGATATTCAGAATAAATTTCACTTCCGAGATCGCATGATAAAACATTCAAATCTATATTATCACAACCTTTTTCTTTTAGTTGTTTGTTTATATGATTATTAAATTCAAAAATATTCATATCTGGTATGTATTCAGATTGATGAAGTTTTAAATTTTCTATGAGATCTTCAATTTTAGAATTACAAAATCTATTCCAGAAAAATTTCGCATCACTTAATCTCGCATTTAGAACTCTTTCATATCCTTGGCGCATGATCTCATTTGGATTATTGTGATCGATAACAACAAGGAATTTTTGTACTAATCTATCATTTGCTGAAAGAGGAATATATTTTTGATGGTGAATCATAGTATATGCAATTACTTGTTGCGGTAGAGACATAAATTCATCAGGGATTTGGCATTCTAAAATATTCGGAAATTCTGCTATGTTAGTGAGAGTTTTTAGAAGTTTAAAATCGCATTGAATTCCATGATTTGCGCAAAAATCCGTAATTATATCTTTTCTTTCGTTTTGATCGACAATAACTTTATTAATTTTTAATTTCTCTTTGTAATCTGCTATATTATTGATTTCAATTTCGATATTATCAGCAAGCATTTTATGTCCAAAAGTGTAATTCGTTGATTTTACATTTGTAAATTCAAAATCAATTATCTCATTTTTGTAGAGAGCGAGGATATTGCGAATAGGGCGAACCCATTCTTTTCCATCTTTATGCCATTTCATTTTTCGTGGCCATGAAATCTGATTCAAAGTTTCCAAACAAATATTTGCTAGATTTTTTTTTATTTCTTGCTCACTTGAATTTAGATTCTCTTCAATTTGAATAGCATAATATTTAAATTTATTATAATCAATTTCAACTAGATCTTCTTTTTTAGAATTATTTTTTTCTAAAAATTTATTGAGAATTTCTTCTGGAATTCCAACTTTAGGCCCTCGAACTATTTCTGATTTATTAATTTTTTCAAAAGATAAGTCTAAACATAATGTTAGCCTTCTTGGTGAGTAGAAACATTCTTGTGATTGAATTGTAACTCCTTTTCCAGAGCAGTAATGGCCAAATTTTTCGTATAGGTGAGAAAGACCATATTCTTGTAGATCAGCAGGAATTTCTTCGCAAAGAATTTCTAATAAAAAATTTTTCATTTATGCGATTATTTTATTTTTATTATCCTGTTATGGTATGCGTAATTAAGAAGTAAGTCAAGATTTTAAAATACAATTAAATATAGAAGTGCAATAAACGAATTTCTATTGTTGAAATACTTATATTTGGCTTTATTGCTTGAAAAGAGATATGGACTTTTTTAATTTCTTCATTTATTATATTGTTAATTGTATTTGTGCAAATCCCAATGATAAATCTACCAAAATTTCTAACTATCTCGCAAATTAAGAATGATCTAAAGGAAAAAAAATATTCTACGGTTGAGCTAGTTGATGCGTGCATCGAGAGAATAGAGGAAAATAATCCAGTTTTGAATGCCGTTGTAATCAAAAATTACGATAACGCGCGTGAGTTGGCAAAGCAAGCTGATGAAAAAATTGAAAAGGGTGAAGGAAGATTATTGGAGGGTATCCCTGGAATTTCAAAGCAGGTTTTTTGTCAAAAGGGTTTGCAATCAGATTCTTGTTCAAAAATGTTGGATGGATTTATATCTCCTTATGAATCTACTGTAACTGGCCGCTTGAAGGATGCTGGAATAATTATGCTTGGCTCTGCAAATATGGATGAGTTTGGAATGGGATCAGCAAATGAGAACAGTGCTTATGGTAAGGCAAATAGCTGTTATATTCGTAATATGGATGGCAAAAGAGTTACACCTGGTGGATCTTCCGGTGGATCTGCTGCTTCAGTGAGTTCGGGCTTTTCAGCATTTGCTATGGGAAGTGACACTGGAGGATCTGTTAGACAGCCAGCTGCGTTGAATGGTCTTGTTGGTATAAAGCCAACCTATGGTCGTTGCTCCCGATATGGTATGATTGCATTTGCGAGTTCATTTGATACCGCTGGTGTTTTAACGAATAATGTTGATGATGCAGCGTTATTGATGCGCACTATGGCTGGACATGACAAGAATGATTCAACTTGCCTGGATATCCCAGTTGAAGATTATTTAAAGAGAATAGATGGTGGTGTTAAGGGATTGAAAATTGGAATTCCTATAGAATGCAGTGGTTTTTCTGGGATGAATAAAGAAATTGTTAACTCATGGAATATGGTTGCAAAAAAGCTAGAAGAGGCAGGCGCTGAGGTGAGAGAAGTAAGTTTAAAAAATATCAGCCATGGTATTGCAGTTTATTATGCGTTAGCTTCTGCTGAAGCTTCTTCAAATTTATCTAAATATGATGGAATTCGTTATGGATATAGAGCTAAAGATCCAAAAAATCTTGAAGATCTTTATGTTAGAAGTAGGGCTGAGGGTTTTGGTGACGAAGTTAAGAGGCGTATATTTTTGGGAACTTATGTTCTTTCCTCAGATTTTGAGTGCAACTATTATAAAAAGGCTAGGCAGGTTCGTAATATAATTTATCAAGATTTCCAGAATGCTTTCAAAGAGGTGGATGCAATTTTGATGCCAACTACTCCCGATGTTGCGAGGTCTTGCGATGAAAAAGTGAGCGTAATGCAAAACTATATTGGTGATATTTTAACTGTTCCAGTGAGTGTTGCTGGTATTCCATCCATTTCTGTTCCAACTTGCATGTCATCTTCTGGTTTGCCGATAGGAATGCAAATAGTTGCGAATAAATTTCAAGAGGGCTTGTTATTTCAAATAGCAAAGGAGGTAGAAATATTGATGGAATTTTGTAAAATATTCAATTAATTCGAATATTTTACTTAACTTATAAATGAATCAGCTATAATAATCGCAGTCTGTTTGCTTTATTTTAATGATTTCATTATTTTTTCAAATCCGGCACCTTTTTCAAATGTGCTTAGATCGTAAATTTTATATTCACATAATCCTTCTTGGAAAAAAGGGCTTTCAGAAAGCAATACCCTAACAGTAGAGTGGTGTTTTGCTTGGACAATCATGAATGATCCAGAATGTTCAGGTCTTAATTTTCCTGTGAATACCACCATTTCGTTTTCATGTAGACTTTTGAAATGCTCTTCATGAGTTTTTCTTGCGTTCTCTATATCAGATTTACCAACTTTATTTTTAGAAATCACTATAAATAATCTGTTTTTCATCATATTTTTACCTATATAAATTTATAAATACTTTTTTGCACAAAGAAGATTTTATTATTATTAATTTCTCTCAGGAAGCATAAATAAAAAGTTTAATTCTTTTTTGATAATTTTTTAATATTTTTTTGTTAGAATCAAATTTTTAATACTAATAGTTGCAAATTGAGTAGTAATAGTGATTTTAATGATAAAAATAAAAGATTTAATTTGATTCGTCAGTTTGAGAGAGATTCTAATAACGGAATATCGCAGGAAGAATTTGCTCTTTATTTAGATTTGATTTCTGAGAAAAATGGTTATGTATTTAAAGCATTTGATTTAAATATTAGTGATCAGATTAATAAAAATATCTCTAGAACTAATATTTTAGATAGAAATTCAAGGCCAAGAGAAGAGAGTT
This sequence comes from Rickettsiales bacterium, assembly GCA_044347385.1. GTDB lineage: Bacteria > Pseudomonadota > Alphaproteobacteria > Rickettsiales > CAIPFW01 > CAIPFW01. The sequence continues at coordinate 367 of JBIKUW010000052.1, read as the reverse complement.
TTGAATTTAGTAGTGCGGAAAAAAGTTCTAGAAGTCGGGCATGAAGTTTTGTGTTTTCGTGAAGTAAAATTTTTGCTAAAGTGCTCTATATATAATGAGTTTATTAAGATGCATATTAGAATTATTGCTCCTGGAAAAATGGACAAGGAGTTTAAGGTTATTTTTGATGAATATTTGAAAAGATGTAAAAATAATATTGAGATCAAAGAATTTGTTGTGAAGGAGAATGACAAAAATAGTAGAATAAAAATTGAGTCAGAAATTATTTTGAATTATATAAAGAATTTCAATAATGTTTTTGTTGTTTTGATGGATATAGGTGGGTCTTTAGTTTCGAGTGAAGATCTTGTAAATATTATTGAGAATC
>JBIKUW010000058.1:0-7987 GCA_044347385.1 Rickettsiales bacterium | reverse complement strand
TTGCTTGGAATTATTGCATCATAATGAGGATAACCATTTATTATTGTATAAAAGGTTCCTTTTGTGAATGAATTTGTGTCATGCATGCCGTGTATCATTTCTAGAGGAACGAAAGCATTATATATTTTATTGTAATGATGATTGTAGTAATTATTCCACAGTGCTTGATGATCAAATGCATTATTGAAGTTGCTAGTGTTGAAATCTGGTACTACATATGATTCAAGCTCTACAGTCTTTCCCTCGTAAGGTAGAACTTTTTCTCCATCGTCTTTTTTATAATATCCATTTTGACATTTATCAAGGTCAGATATATGAATTCTTTGATCAGGATTAGCGCAGTTTATCTGTATAATATCTTTATTAAGCTCGAATGTTACGTAATCATCTTTATTTACATTAATTGAAGATTTATAGTATTCATTAAAATTTTTTATTTGTATGTTTTCAACACTTGGAGTTGTCGCTGTGCTTATCCCACATAGATTTATCTTATTGAATAAAACATCAAATGTTATATCTTTTTCCACACCGTCTTTTATTGGAATATCTGTTGGTATCCAGTATGATGATAGGTTCTTAGAATTGTATATTTCTTTGTCATATCCTGGTATGAGAATAATTTTTGGATCAGACATAATATCTTCAGAAGTTGAGCAATCGCCGCTACATCCGCTAATAAATGATGTAAATAAAATTATAAAGATGTATGTTTTAATTTTATCCCATTGCTTCATTGTTTCTTGATATTTTTCAGTTGAGGTCTTGTTTTTATTATAGAGAGGTACCATAAAATTATTATTAAGTATATGGTATGAATTTTTAGATGTATTGATATAGCATAACCTTGATTTAATCATTGTTTTTTCCTCCTCCACTAACGGACGTGCTTGTATCTTTTTTTGTGTTTTTCTGCGCTTGTTTCGCTTTATTCAATAAGCCTGAGAGAGCCATTTTAGTGGGCTTAAATGCATATTTTGATGTTTTCATGAATGCTGTCATTGGCGAAATTCCATTTCCAATAATTTGATATAGAGATCTTGAGCCGCCAACAACTTTTGCTACCAGGAATGCAATTGTTGTCACTAATGTCATGAATATTATTGCCATTAATATTATATAGCCAACTGATTCGAGTAAGTTTAAGAAGTAATTTTTACTTTTATCAGGAGTTATGGTGCTTTGACTCCAAACTGTTTGTGATTTCTTTAGATCTAAGAATCTGAATTGACATGCTAGAGATGCTGGATCGCATCCATCGCATTGCGCTGGATCTATCATGAATTTCTCGCATGATTTGCATACCGGTATGATAGAATTTTTACTACACGTTACTTGTGTGAAAACAGAATGTCGTGCTTTTCTTCCTAAAATATCAATATCTATTGTTGAAAATCTTGTTTCACCAAACATTTTTGCATTGAAAACTGCTAACATTAATCCAAAGAACAGGAAGAGCATAGGTGGGAATAATGTGTAGGCGATGATTTCTTTTATCCAGTTGTCAAAGAACGATTTCGTATATCCAAATAACATCATTGGCAGAACAATAGGGCTTATTAAGATTAAGAAAAATAACATTATAGTTGTAAGTACCATCAGTGATACAAACCATGTTGTCAAGGCGATTACTATGATTGCAAATAAAAATAATGCTAATGCTGCTATAAATGCTCCTAAGTCAAAAAGTGCAAATAGTGGCATTATTATCATGAGTAGACGTGGAAGTGCATTTGCCAAAACTTCTCCAAGATTTAGTGTGTGTGATTGGTCATATCCAACCAAAGCTCCGCCAATATAGAAAAATAATAGACAGTCCATTATGTCATATGGCTTTATGTATGAAAGATCAATAATTTTTGATCCAATTTGATTTGAATTTTCTCTTACCTTGTATAATTCGTCTTGAAAATAGCAAATTCCTGTATTTTCTACGCTTGCCCTCATTACTAATGCGCCTAATCCGCTTGATAGTTGTTGAATTTTATTATAGAACCATTGCTGACCATTGTTTTCACCAGTTCCATTAACCATGTAAAGTATTACGGCAATTTTAATAAGAAAAGTCATCATCTCGCTAACTTTTGGGAGATTTTGAGAGAATAAAATTTTATAACCAAACAATATTATTGCTAGTGTAATTAGTATATATGTGATTTTAGATAGTTCTTTGTTTGCCATGTACAGTAAACCAGAGTCTTTTGTTGTTTGTCCAGTTACTGAGTTTTTGCATCCAAACATTACATTCTTTACTGTGCTATGAATGCATTCCATTATGTATGATGTTAAGGGCATAACTGCTTTTGAGTGCCCAGATGTTGCGCTATGACATGATTTACCAATATAGCATGCAAAACATTTTGAATTATCGTAATCAATTAATATGGGCTCTCCGGTTCCAAGATCGATATCGTTAACTAGTTCTTCTTGTTGTTTCCCAGTATCTGGATCAATAACTGGATTTCCAGATGAATCAATCATTGGCTGTTTTTTCTTTTTGAATATTTTTGTAGATCGTTCGCAAAGTGGCGAAGGTTCATCTGGCGTTGTGTAATGACAACCGATTATAAATCCTCCAGATAATGATGGCAGAACTCCACCTCCAAGCAATGCTATTCCTTGAAGTTTTGCACAGAGTTTTGCACCCATTTTAATTACTTTGTATCTATATCCATGAAGAGAAAATTCATCCCCAGCGACGTGGGTTTCGCATTCTAGTGGTCCGTCATGCTGTCTCATGTGAAGGAGATCTCTCATAAATTTAGATTCATCTGTTCCTCCAGAGCTTTCATCGTCATCTTGTGCATTGCCTCTGATGGCATATTTCTCTTTCTTTTTATCTTTTGAATCTTCTTTTATTTCTGATCTATATCCATGATATCTCCACTCTTCAGGGCAAAGAAAAGCCTTTGGTCCATCATAAAATTTATTGTCTGTCCCATATTTATCATTTGTTCCATAGCAACTAAATTTATCGTTTATAGCTAGTAATGATAAATAGGGTGCTATTGGTCTTGCACAAACGCTCATATTTTTCGAATATGGCGCTCCAGCGGCCTCCCATCTCTTTGTTGTTGGTTTGCCTCCTTCTGTGAGCATTGGTTTGTTTTTATTATCATCTTGATATGTTACTGGATCTTGTACGAATGAAAAAAAGCATTGAAAGGAAGTAGAGAATGTTGTTGTTACATATCCAATCATGCCAACGCCAATTCCTATTTTTATTCCAGCTATTATTTTTGTAGCGGGCGTTGGGTTTCCAAATGTTAGAGAGATTATTCCAGGCAATATAAAGTTTTTTCCAGCAATAATTAAAGTTACAGCAGCTATAATTGCTTCTGATATACCGCTTGTGCATTCTGGCATTGTTGCAAAGAATCCACCACCTTGCTCTTTTCCAGAATCTGTATATGGTACATTTTCATCAACATTAGCTGCAAAGAGGTTTGCTGATCCATAAAATAGATAGAAGATAAAGCTAAACAATGCAAACAACTTTCTTAATTTATTCATCAGTGGCTAAGCAATATATTTCTAGTGTCGATTTATTCATGAATATAGTATATAAAATTTTATTTATAAATCGTTATAATGATTTTATATTACTTATAATTAATATTAAAGATATAAACTATTTAATAATGTATAAAAATTTCTATATATATTTGATATATAGTATTTACAATAAAACAATATTCGTGATAGTAGGCTATTTATTAATGTGCTGACTGCAATTAAGAGGAAAAAATGTATTTATTTTAAATTCTATGCTTCACCAATTAAGATTGTATTTTCATTCAAAAATTTATATGGGGGAACAGCTAGATTTTTTGGGGCAGGGCCTTTTCTCACTCTTCCAGAAGTATCATAATGTGAACCGTGGCATGGACAGAACCACCCATCATAATCTCCATTTTGTCCATCAGTACCAATTGGTATACATCCTAAATGTGTGCAAACCCCAATTACAACTAAGATAGTCTCATGTCCCTTCAACACCCTTTGCGCATCCGTTTGTGGGTCTCTCAATTCTGATAGATTAACGTTATTTGCTTCATCAATTTCTTCCTGCGTTCTTCTCTTTATGAAAACAGGGCTTCCTCGATATACAACTTTCAATGATTGTCCTGGTTGTAGATCTTTTATATTGACCTCTGTTGTTTTTTCAGCCATTGAATCTGCGGAAGGAGCCATATAGTCAATAGCTACTGATCCAACATAACAAGCACATAATACACCGCATCCTACTCCTACTAGCGTTGAAAATTCACGACGATCACTGTTTATCTCAGATGGTTTTTCAGAATTTAAATTGTTTTTATCTCCATTCTCATTTAAATTTTCTGCTTCAGAATTTTCTTGTTTATATGGGTGATTCATATTGAGAGTTGATTTGAAATATTTAAAATTTCATGAATTGTAACATATTTTTATGAAAATGCTATAATGTTTTTTAATAAAATTAATTTTATACACAGTATTTAATTTTGAGAGTGTCGAATATAGATTCTGATTTTTTTCAAATGGTAATCAAATGGTAATAATTTCTTATATATGTGGTTGAAATATCGTTTTTATCTGCTACAATACTATATTGTTTATGCTTTTTTTTAAATTAAATTTATGAAATGTCGTGCTTCTTTAAAAACTGCTAAGTTACGTGATAAAGGTTGTCAAATTGTTAAACGTGGAAAAAGATTGTATGTTATTAACAAGAAAAATCCTCGTTATAAGGCTAGACAAGGTAGTTAGTAAATTTTCCTGATGTATTTTAATTGATTGATAAAAATACATATTCTTAATTTAAATTTATTTTTTGTTTCCAGCTCTGCGTTATATAATTTAAGATATAGTCAGATAATTTATTATAAATGATATGACTATTTTAAATGAGAGTGGTTTTCATAATTTTAATGGGATTTTAGAACCGACGACAGAGCAAATGGAGAAGATAATAGAAGATAATAAGACCGATGGATCAGTATTATTTCTTTATTTTGCTGCGTATTGGGCGCCTCCTTTTATAAAATTCGCTTCTAAAATTGATGATATGTTTAAAGAAATTGTAAAAGAAATTCCAAAAGTTAATTTTTATTTGATGTCTCTTGATAAAGAAAAGGATAAATTTCTTAAATTTGTAGGAGAAATGAGGAATATAGCTATAGATAGTAATATTTTTAAAAGCCAAATGATTCAGGATATGGCGGAAAAGTTCAAGGTCGAAGGTATTCCACGTCTTATAGTTCTTATAAATGGTGAGGCAGATGATAATGGATATGAGGATTTTATGCTAAAGAACAATGGTGTAATAAAGTATTACCAAGATAAATTAAATGTAAAATAAATGATGAGATTTTATTGGTAATTTATTAAATTTTTATCGAATATTATACGTTAAATATTTAAATCAATTGTTGTATAAAATTTTTTTTATGTTATGATTGTTGTCAACTTTTATATTGTATAAAATTAGATAACCGTATATGAGCTCTGACAATAAAGTTGATAATAAAAAATATACCGGAGTGATGGGGTGGATTGAGCACCGCATGCCGATTTTTTCTTGGATAGATTCCGTTATTGGTACGAAATATCCTACGCCAAAAAATTTAAATTATGCTTGGAATTTTGGATCTTTAGCTGGTCTTGCTTTGGTGATTCAGATTATTACTGGTATTTTGCTCGCAATGAATTACACGCCACAGGTTGACATGGCGTTTAATAGCGTTGAGAGAATTATGCGCGATGTGAATGGTGGGTGGTTTATTCGTTACACTCATGCAGTTGGAGCATCAATGTTTTTCATCGTGACATATTTGCATATGGCGCGTTCTTTATATTATGGTTCGTATAAGTATCCCCGGGAGTTGCTGTGGTTTTTCGGCCTCATTATATTTTTAGTTATGATGGCTACTGCGTTTATGGGGTATGTTTTGCCTTGGGGGCAGATGAGTTTTTGGGGCGCAACTGTAATTACGAGTCTTTTTTCTGCAATTCCGTTTGTTGGTGAGACTATTGTAAATTGGTTGTGGGGTGGTTTCTCTGTTGCAAATCCAACTTTAAATAGATTTTACGCTTTGCATTATTTATTACCATTTTTGCTTGTCGGCCTCGTGATTTTGCATGTTTGGGCTTTGCATATGTTTGGATCGAATAATCCGACTGGTGTTGAAGTTAAAAGTAAGAAGGATACGATTCCTTTTCATCCTTATTACACAATAAAAGATATTCTTGGGATATGCGTTTTTGGAATTGTATTTTTCTTTTTTGTTTTCTATGAACCGAATTATCTAGGGCATCCTGATAATTATAAACCAGCTGATCCTATGGTGACTCCTGCGCATATCGTACCTGAGTGGTATTATTTACCGTTTTATGCAATTTTGAGAGCTGTTCCAAACAAATTGTTGGGTGTAATTGCGATGTTTGGTTCAATTATTTCCCTATTTTTCCTTCCATATCTTGATAGGTCGAAGGTTAAAAGTGGTAACTATCGTCCGGTTTTTCAGATATTCTATTGGATTTTTATTTTTAATTTTGCATTTCTTGGATGGCTTGGCGGACAGCTTGCAGAAGAGCCATATATCACAATGAGTCGTATAGCAACTATGTATTATTTTGGATACATATTTGTGATTTTGCCATTATTAGGTAAGTTTGAAAAAACAAAACCTTTGCCAGAATCAATAGATGAAGCATGCATTGCTTGCAAAGCTAAGTAATTTAAGAGGTATGAGATGCGTTTGATTTATTTGTTTACTTTTTTAATTTTAAATTTTTCGAAGACGGGTTTTTCCCATTCTACGAATGCAGATAATGGAGTGAAGCATTTGAAATGGACTTTTCAAGGTGTTTTAGGTTATTATGATAGAGCTTCTTTGAAGCGTGGTTTTCAAGTTTATAATGAGGTTTGCGCTGCTTGTCACTCAATGAATTTATTAACATATAGGAAATTAAAGGACATAGGTTTTTCTGATAGTGAGGTAAAGTCTATTGCTGCAACAAAAACTGTTCACGATGGTCCAAACGATGATGGTCAAATGTTTGATCGCAATGGTAGGCCAGCTGATAAATTTTCATCACCTTATCCAAATAAGAAAGCTGCAATCGCTGCGAATGGTGCGTATCCGCCTGATTTGTCTTTAGCAACTAAAGCATACGCTCATAATGGTGGTGCTGATTATGTGTATTCAATACTTACTGGTTATGAGGAGACTCCTAATGGATTTTCTATGCCGGATGGGAAGTATTATAATAAATATTTTGATGGTTACATTATATCAATGCCACCACCGCTAACTTCTGATGACTTGGTAACATATTCTGACAATACAACTGCAACTATTGATCAGATGGCTCGTGATGTTTCGAATTTTTTACAATGGGCTGCAGAGCCTGAGCTTGAGGACAGAAAAAAGATGGGATTCAAGTTCATGGTATTTTTGATTCTTGCAACAATAATATCTTTTATTATTAAAAAAAGGATTTGGAGAGACATTAAATAAATTCAGATAAAGTGCATTCTCAACATAGGATGATATGTTTAATTTCATTGAATGAATTATGAAATTAAGAATATTATTGATTTTTTGATCTATCTAATAATTCTTTATTTTCTGCTTGAATTTTTTGTTTTATACGAGAGATTTCTTTGTAACTTATCTCTGGTAATGAGTAAGAAATTAATAAAGCCTCTAGATTTTCTTCTGGATTATCTGAGATCAATGCATTTGTAGTGCTATATTTATCTATACCATATCCATATGGTCAGAGTTTTGTATGAAAATCATTTACAAAACGCATTGCTTCAAAATATGTATTTTTGACCATCGAACTTTCAGCGTTATTTTCATAGTTATTTTCATTCAAATTATTCATTTTATCGAGATATAGATATTTAAATTTATAAGATATGTCGTTCTGTTTTTTTTTGAGATTATGATATCTTTAATTATCTGGTCGATAATTTTGCTTTTATATACAATGC
>JBIKUW010000051.1:0-8920 GCA_044347385.1 Rickettsiales bacterium | reverse complement strand
CAGAGCCTTTTCTGATTCCGCTCTCAACGCGAAGATTGTGTATTTCTGGAACATGATATTCAATTACTTTTCCAGAAGATGGCATAAACCCAGATTCTGGACTTTCAGCGTAAACTCTCGCTTCAATTGAGTGTCCTTCGAGATATATATCTGATTGTGTGAATGGCAATCTCTCTCCTTCTTCAACTCTAATCATCCATTCAACTAAATCAATTTTGTAGTCACCGTTTCTATCTTTGATTCTGATGATTTCTTCTGTTACTGGATGCTCAACTTGCAATCTTGTGTTCACTTCAAGGAAATAGAAATGTCCGCTTTCATCAACAACAAATTCAACAGTTCCAGCAGAATAATATCCTAGTTCTTTAGCAAGAAGGACTGACTGTTTTCCCATTTCTTCTCTTATTTGAATGCCTTTCTCTCCAAGGTTTTCAAAAAATGGGCTTGGAGCTTCTTCTATAATTTTTTGATAGCGGCGTTGAATTGAGCATTCTCTTTCACCAAAATAGACAACATTTCCATGTTTATCACCAAGAATTTGAATTTCTATATGCCTTGGATTGTCGATATATTTTTCAATAAAAATTCGACCATCGCCAAAGCTATTTTTTGCTTCGCTTACAACTAAATTGAAATTATCTTTTAGATCTCTGTCATGCCAAACAATTCTAATGCCTTTTCCACCACCACCAGCAGCTGCTTTAAGAATTACTGGATAGCCAATTTCATTTGAAACTTTCAAACCTAGCTCTACATCGTCTATAGGCTCAATCAATCCAGGAATAACATTTACTCCTGCTTTTTTTGCTAGAATTTTAGACTGAATTTTATCACCCATAGATCTCATAGAATTTGAGTTTGGTCCAATGAATTTAATGTCATTTTTATGCATAAAATCTACGAATTCTGCATTCTCAGAAACGAAACCGAAACCTGGATGAACTGCATCTGCTCCTGAGATTTTAATTGCATAAAGTACTTTATCGAAGTCTAGATAAGTTTCTTTTGATAATTTGCCAGGTAGTTCAATTGATTGATCGGTAGCAGAGCAATGAAGTGAATTTTCATCAATTTCAGAATAGACCGAAACAGTTTTAATTCCCATCTTTTTAGCAGTTCTTGCAATTCTACAAACAATCTCACCACGATTAACAATTAAAATTTTATTTATTTTTCCTATCATTCTTCCCTCATTCTGAAATGTTACAATTAAAACTTATATAAAATTTTTTTTAAATTACCTAATATCATTATTTTTTTATAGAAATAAGTCAAGATTTTTTTTATTTAAATATTTGTAAGTAAAGTAGATTGATTTGATTCCGCTTTGTATAAAGAATGAAATAGAATATTACTAAATTAATTATAATGATTATATGAAGAACAAAAAAACAATTACTCTGCAATTTGAGTTGAAGGAATTGATGAATTTTGATGTGCAAATGAGATATAAGAGCTTTTGTGTTGAATATCTTGATCAAAATAAACAAATTATAAAACTTAAAAAATATTCTGAGTTAAGCAAGATTGAAAAAGAGATTAAGAGATCTATGATTGAGAAAGCAAATAGAAAGTTCAATGATAATGTTCAATTTCAAAGTGAGATGATTTTTGTTAGTAGAGATCCACAATCTAAAAGTAGCTCTATATTAATTATTAATGGTTCTTGTTCGGAAATTAGGTTTGGTCAAAATAAAATAAACATTGAATGCAAATTGGATAACGCTAAATATGAAATGCAGATTATTAAAATTCAAAAGCTTGATCTTGAGGCGGATGATATAATGAAAGAAGTTGCGATATGCTCAGAAGATACTAATGAGAAGAATAAGATTGTTGTGATTGATTGATGAATTGATGCAGAAAATACTTGTGAGTATTTCGTAATCTGCAGGTTGGAATAATAAGCTTTTTTGCAGTAAATTAAAAATTTTTTCTTGATTTTATAAACAAAAGACACTATATACTCTTAGTAAGAATATTTATTAACAAATTATGAATCAAATTCTGAATAAGGAGTATACGGCAGATGTGAAAAGTCTCTTTAATATTGTTACTCATTCAATTTATAAAGATCGTGAGATTTTCATTAGGGAGTTGATTTCAAATGCTTCCGATGCATGTGAGAAATTACTTTTTGGATCTTCTGAGGAAAATCGTGAAGCGATTCATAGATCTGATTTAAAAATCGCAGTTATTATTGATAAGAAAAATAGTAAAATAATTGTTCAAGATAATGGTATAGGAATGAATGACGAAGATATGGTCAGCACTCTTGGTACCATTGCAAATTCAGGAACGAAGGCATTCATCGCACAGCTTGAAAAAAATGATGGAAGTATGATTGGGCAATTTGGTATTGGTTTTTATTCAAGCTTTTTGGTTGCTAATCACGTGACAGTTATATCTAAAAAATTTAATTCAGATAAAACTTACAGGTGGCAATCAAGTGGAATGGAGGGTTTTGTAATTTCTGATGTTGAAAATAGATCTGACCTTGAGCGCGGAACTCAAATTATCCTTGATATTAAGGAAGACGCGCAAGAATATCTTGATAAGCACAAAATGAAGTATTTAATCGAGACATATTCGAAAAATATTAATTTCAATATTATATTTTCTGAAATTAATGAAGAAGAGACGAAAACTGACGAAGAAGTGATCAATTCTGAAAAAGCTTTATGGCTTAGGGATAAAAGCACAATTACGTCAGAAGAATATGCAAAATGTTTTAGAGAATCTGGCGGATTGTATGGTGAGCCATGGCTAACTTTGCATAATAAAGTAGAAGGGCAACATTCTTATAGTTATTTGCTTTTCATTCCAGCGACAAAACCTTTTTCATTGTTTGATCCAGATAGAAAAGTTTCTGTAAAGTTGCATGTAAATAGAGTCTTTATTACTGAAGGAGCCGATTTATTGCCAAGATATTTGAGATTCGTGAAAGGTATAGTTGATTCGAATGATTTGCCGCTTAACGTGAGTAGGGAAGTTGTTCAAACGAGTCATATAATCACTCAAATGAAGCAATATTTAACGAAAAAAGTGATTAGCGAGTTGAAAACAGTTGCAAATAAAAATCCAGAAGATTATAAAAATGTGTTCTGGCAAAATTTTGGAGCAGTTTTAAAGGAGGCTTTATGTGAAGCTTTGAATACAGAGCAGCGTGAAAGTATTATGGAGATTTGTAGATTTTATACAACTAAATCACCATATGATCCTATTTCTTTGGATGAGTACGTTGCAAGAATGGGTGAAAATCAAAAAGAAATATTCTATTTGAATGGTGAAAGTATTGAAAAGATGATGAGAAGTCCAGATATCGAAGGATTTATCAAACGCGATATAGAAGTAATTTTGATGACTGACGGAGTTGATGATTTTTGGACGAATGTTGTTTTAGATTACAAAGATAAGAAGTTCAAATCAATTTCTCAAGAAAGCATTGCTTTAGATGATATTAAAAAGCTTGAACTTACTGACGAGGAAAAGCAAAATGAAGTAAGCGAAGAGCAAATCTCAAAATTGATAACTTGTTTTAAAGAGGTTTTAGGAGAGTCAGTTCAGGACGTTGTTGTGTCAAAAAAGTTAACTGAAAGTCCTGCGTGTTTGGGATTGAAAGAAGGGCAAATGAATATGAAAATGGAAAAATTCTTGATTGATCAAAAACAGTTGGCTGGTCGCACTCAAAAAACTTTGGAGCTTAACCCACATCATCAATTAATTAAAAAAATGAATGATTTGTATGAATCTGAAGGTTCAAATGAAAAATTGAGTGATGCAATTAAAAATCTTTTTGATTTTGCTTGTATTATTGCTGATGAACCGCTTTCAAATTCAATGGATTTCTCATATAGAGCTACTAAAATTATAAATAATATTTTGTAATAGATATAATATTTATAATAGATCAAAAAAGTGCTTAAGTGATCTTGGCTTAAGCGATCTTGTATTTTGTGTTCAGGTCACGATCTGAACGATAGAATCAGGTGCTTTATTTGCAATTTATATTGCTTTTATTTAAATAGATTTGTGGTTTGTTGAGAGATCCAATTTTTTCCTATTTCTAGAATAGATGAGTTTTCTTTATGGTATTTGTCATTGGTGTATTCTTCTATATCAATTATATCAAGCTCAAATTCTTTTCTAATATCTTCAAAGTTTATAAATGGATTATCGGTTTCAATTGCAGATAGAATTTTGTTATATTGTTTTTTATTTTCTAAATTATATTGTGGATTTGTTTTCTCAGAATCGGCTGACAGTAATAAATCTTGAATAAGCTCAAACACTGCTTTATAAATTTCTTTATCTGTTGAAACTGCTGCATTTGCAAACCATAATATTTCGTTGTTTGAATTTGAGCAAATACTTCTTCCAAATTTATGTTCGAAAAAATATTGATAATCATCATCTTTCATGTTTTTAATTTTTGGATTCATAATTTCATTAAATAAAATTACTTCTTGATCTTTGCTAAAGACATGTTTGATGATTTGTTTGCACTGGAAAAATCTTTGATTTCCACCTTCATCAATAAATTTTTCAATCCATAAATATCTTATAGTTTTGTTTTTATTATATGTTTCTTTATCATATTCTATACTATCTAGAGAATACCGATCATTAAGGAAGTTTTTTATTTGTTCTAACTGTTTTTCTAGCTGATTATCTAATTGTTTTTCCAATTGTTCTAATTCACTTTCACCACAAATTTTTTCTTCGATAATTATATCATTTTTAAGAATTATGAGTAGATCTTTTACATTATTTATTGTCAATTGATCATTTCTGAATAAAATGTTGGGAGTGTGAGGGATGAATAATCTTCTTCGTTCCATACCTATATTTTCCATTTCTGTATTTTAAAAAATTAATATAAAAACTATTTTAACGAAAATGTATTGTAAATACTAATTTTATAATATAATTTCATATAAAATGTTTGTAACATTTTGTTAAATGTTATAATCTATTATTAATTTAGTTTATTAAGTTTGCAAAATCTTCAATTGTAAGGGATTTAGGTGGAATTTTTCAAAAAGTTTTTAACAGCAAAATTTCTAATAATATTCTTTGCCGTTGGGTCAATTATTGCCTTGATAGCCATGGGTAGCGATATGCCTGATGAGATAAAGCCTGGCGATGGTTTTTCCCAAGCTTCAATAGGGATTAATGTAATGGCTAATAATGATGTTTGGATTGATTCCGGTGTTTCGATTTCAGCTGATACAAAGGATTTTAAATTTACTATTTCGGATTCCATTTTTCTATGTTCTGGTTCAGATAATGGAGCATTTGTTCCTTATGAGAAAAAAAATGTTCCAGTAAATGCAAATAATTCAAATTATGTTGATACTGGAATCTCCGTTTCAAATGGAGATTATGTAAAATTTAGTTTAGTTCCAATATCTAAAGACATTAAAAATTGTGGAGTAATATCAACGAATAAAGATTTTATTTTTGATAAAGATGATACATTTTATGATAGATATGGAAACAAGAAGGTAAAAGCTGCTGATATTTGTAGAGGTGAAGATTTCTATTTGGAAAATAGTAAAGAAGATAAAGATAAAATAGTTGGTACGCCATATTCTACATCGCAGTATATTAAAAATTTTGATGATCTAGATAATTATGCGAGCAATAGATGGAGAAGAGGTGGTCAAGATACATGGATAAAAGGGAGTTTTTATGATTTTAGATATAAAACTCCTGATAATGATAAGATAGATAAATTAAATGCTGATTGTTCAAATTTAAATTCAAATGGTGAATTTAAAAAACTCCAATCAGAACTTTTAAATGAAAAATGCAACAGATACGCGAGGCAAGGTGGGCAAATTTTTTCATACTATCAAAAGAAAAATGGTAATGCGTCTGCCTTAGATAGTGATGGTTTAGCTATTGAAATGGCAGAAGGGTTAGTTGGGGCGATTTTGAATTCAAATGATGATTCTGTTCAGTGTTTTCCTACTGGAGTGAACAGTTCGAATTGCAGAAATGTCGCAAATTACACTACTGGTAATATAGAGAATTACTCTTTGCGTACAAATTATCAGTACAAGATTGAAAATCCAGTGATTTTAAATCAGAGATTAGTTTTAGGAATAGCGGATAATTCATTGTATTATCCAACAAATATTGGTGGATATAATGTTGAGGTAAGGCACAGCTGCGTTAAGGATGATGGAGAAAACTTATATATGTACATAGGTGATTTGCCACCGGCTCAAGCTGATGGTTTTATTGATGCAATTCATATAGGTCCTGGGGTTCAAGGTGGAGTTTATAAATTAGATAGTAATGGTAGAAAAGGAAAGCTTTTTTTTAAGATAAAAGATAATATGGATGGCTTAGGTGGATCTGAGAATTATGGAAATAATGGAGGAAAATATCAACTAAGTTTTCGAGTAAACGCTTCTCCAACTTGGATATCTGAAATAGTAAGTAGAATAGTTGATCCATTGAGATCAATAATTTTTACAAAGCAGACAGTTTTAGCAACTGGAGAAGTTGTTGATAGTGGTGCAAGTTTTGATTTGTATCATGGAATTATGAACAGCGGATTGAGAAATATTATTCGAGCTCTACTTGTTCTATTTGTTGCAATAATTGGAATAGGTTTTACTTTAGGAATTTTGGATCTAAAAGCTAATGATATGTTTATGATTTTATTCAAAATAGGAGCTGTTTCAATTTTGTTAACAGATATGAGTTGGTATTTTTTGAATAAATATTTTTTGAATATTTTTTGGTATGGGCCTGATGTTCTGATAAATAAATTTACGATGTTTTATAATCAGGATGGAATGGGATCTGTTAAGTATAACGCAAGTTTTGGATTTCTTGATAAAACTTTGGGAACTTTGTTTCAATGGGAGAATCTGACGAAATGGATTTCTTTATTGCCATACAGTATAACGAATCCATTGTCTTTATTCCTGTTTGTGATGTTATTTTGGTCTTTTTGGGATATTATTCAAGCGAGTGTTAAGGGGATTATTTTATATTCTGTATGTATTGTTATAAACGGGTTTTTAGTTGGTTTAGCCCCAATATTTTTTTGTTTTTTGCTATTTAAAATAACATTTAGATTTTTTGATACATGGGTTAAGCAACTTATAGGAAATATGATGACGATTGTTTTATATTTTGTTGTTATAGGAATGATGAATGAAATCATATATAATTTACTTTATCAGATTTTCAATTTTGGTGCTTATAAGGAATGTATGCTTCCAATATCATTTGGAGATACTTGGAAAGCATGCTTTATACATTTTCCTATGCCTTTTGTTGGTAGTGCATTAGCTAATTTTTCTTCAAATGGCGCTTCGAGTGCTGAAGCTATAGCTCATATGCTGCCTATTAGTATTCCAGTGATTATAGTATTTAAAATTTTTACTAAGTGTTACCATATCATGGTTGATGTTACAAATGTATTACCAAGTTCAATTTTTGGTGGATCAATGATGTATAATGCTTTGGAAATTGCTGATAGTGCATCTCAAGGAGCGCTATATGGAGTTGGTATGGATAAAGAGAGTATTGGAAGAAGAGAGAGGGCATCCAAAGAAATGAAGAAGGGTAATAAAACTAGAAGTCATAAGCGTGCTGATTATGCTCCCAAATCTTCTTTATCAAGTGATGATGGTTCTAGTAATGTTTCGGGGAATAGTGGATTGCAAATTCCGCCAACAAGTTTAAGCTCAACAAGCAGTACTTCTGCAGGAAGTGATGCAAGTGGGCATTTAATTCCGCCTACAAGTGCTAGTAGTTCTACAAGTGATACTGATAAAAATTCAGATTTTAAAGTTGATGCAGATGCTTCGACAGATCAGCCATCGCCTGATTTAGGAACTGATAGTAGTTATAAGGTAGATTTAAGTACAAAAGAACTTAATCAATACAAAGGTGGTATTATTGAAAATCCATATGATGCCAGTAGTCAGTATGGTGTTCATAATTTAGGCCCAGATGGAACTCCAAATGCTGAAGGTGATAGGTATGGTGGATATGATGGTAGTGATTCTAGTTCAAGTGGTGAGCCAGAAGGTAAATCTGGCTCTTCCACATCTAGAGCGAGTAGAGGAGGCGCGCCAGGAGGAAGGAAGGGTGATGATGAGTAAAATATTATTTAAGAATATTATTGGTTTGCGCTTTTGAAGTGTAATATGAGTGTTGAATTACAGTATTATTTCGTATTTTTAAAACAATACTTTAGTGTTGAAGAGGCAATAGAATATTCTTTTTAATAAATCATTTTATTTTTTATAATATAATATATCATAAATGTAAAAATAATAATTTCTATATTCAGATTAATATGTTTTTTAATGATCTGCGAGCAAAAAGTATATTTTTACTTGCATTGATATTATTATTTACGGCCTGTAGTACGAGTGATAGAGGATGTAGATCAGGAGATAACTTTGATGGAAATTCTACCGAATTTGATTCTTATTTTCCTGCTAATGCTGATGAATATAGAGATAAAAATGGAAGGAAATTGAGTGATGATAATGACTTGATTGGCTGGCAGGATACAGGATTAATAACTAATGGAGAAGATATAGTAGTAGATATTGTTGGAAGGTGGTCGCCATGGGGATCTGGTGCTATGAAGAGAGAATCCTTGCAAGTTGATGAGCAGGGAAAAGCAAGGGTAGTTTTGGAATCAATTGAAAAAAAATGCACTAAATTTGCAAAAAAAGATGTTTTTACTGTTTCTGACAAAGTTATTACAGGAAGATATATTTCTTTATCTGAGCCGAAAACTGGTTCTGAGACTGAATATCCATGTTGGTTGAGCGATGGTATTGGTATGTATCTTTTAATTAGAGATACAAAATCAAATCATCCGAATGAAACATCTTTTATTGTGAAATCTCCAAATAGTGGGACCATCCACTTGAAT
>JBIKUW010000050.1:0-8921 GCA_044347385.1 Rickettsiales bacterium | reverse complement strand
ATTTTAGGAAATGGTGTTTGCGCGAAATTTATAAGATCACAGGATGGAGAAAAATGTTTGGCATCCGACATGGTTTCTGGGCATTTTGATCAAAGAAATTTCCCTGATCGAGATTTAAAAGAGGATATAATATCGATTTTATCAAATAAAAATATTTCAACTCGAGAGGATATAGTAACGCAGTATGATCACACGGTTCAAGGCGGATCAATAGTTCAGCCGATACAGGGTGCGGGGAAAATTTGCGTGGATGCCGGTGTGAGCAAGCCAATTTTGAATATTCAGGCGGGTGTCGCGGTTTCTTCGTTTATGAATCCTAGGTTTGGTGGTCAAAATGATGATACTTATAATATGGCGATGTATGCGATTGACGCCTCAATAAGAAATATCGTGTGCGTTGGGGCAAATCCAGAGAAAATCGCGCTGCTTGATAATTTTTGTTGGTCAAATTCGCTGAATCCAAAGAGATTGTGGCAATTGAAGCGCTCTGCAGAAGCTTGTTATGACGGTGCTGTTGCATTTAAGGCGCCGTTTATCTCTGGGAAGGACAGTATGTTTAATGATTTTAAGGGATATGATAAGGAAAATAATCCAGTGATGTTGTCGGATTTACCGACTTTGCTGATTTCTTCGATTGGTATTGTGGACGATGCATCGATTTGCGTCACTAGCGATTTTAAGAATGAGGGAGATTTAATATATGTAATTGGAGAGACAAAACCAGAGTTGGGTGGAAGTGAATACTTCAATATGATGGGGTATGATGGTGGTTTTGTTCCGCGTGTGAATGCAGATGAATCTATTGAAAATTATAATATTTTTAATATTTTGTTGAAAAATAGACTGATTCAATCTTCGATTTCTGTTCATATGGGTGGTTTGATTACTGCGGTGAATAAATCTGCAATTGGTGGAATGAAAAGTATTTACATTGATGTGAAAGATGATTGTCTCGGTAAATGCAGGAATGTGGAGCAATTTTTGTTTAGTGAGTCTTCTGGAAGGATTGTTTTTTCGATAAAGCGTGAGAATAGGTTGAGGGTTGAGGAGATTTTGAAGGAAGCAAGAATTCATTTCAATTTGCTAGGTGAGGTTACGAATAAAGAGGAGAATATGGTGGTGAGTTTGTCTGATAGAAGGGTGTTGTACAATTTTGATGATATTTGTGAGTCGTATTATTCAACTTTATATCATTATAATTAGTTAATTTTATCTAGAGATTTTTATGATATGATGTGATTTTGATTTTTTAGATATTGATGTGAATCAAGAAGAAGTTTTTTGTGGTTCGAAAAAGGTTTCGATTGAAGGGAAAAAATCTTTTGTTCAGGATGTTTTTTCTGGTGTATACGAAAACTACAATATTATGAATGATGTGATGAGTTTTGGAATTCATCGATTGTGGAAAGAGAAATTTGTTACATTGATGAATCAATTTCTGATTTATAAAAAAAATGCTTTGATATTGGATGTTGCGAGCGGAACTGGTGACATAGCAATTAATTTTTTAAAACAAAACAAGGAGTACAAAATTATTTTGTCGGATATCAATGAAGACATGTTATCAAAAGCAAAAGACAGAGTGATTGATTTGAATCTTTTTGAATATACGGATTTTTTGGTTTCTGATGCTGCGAATTTGTCGATTGATGATTCTTCGATAGATTTATACACGATAAGTTTTGGAATAAGGAACGTTGCTGATTTAAAAGCTGCTTTGAGTGAGGCTTATAGGGTTTTAAAGTCGGGTGGTTATTTTTTATGTATGGAGTTTTCGCCAACTTATAGAGAAAATAAGTGTTTTGCAAAGTTTTATGATTTGTATTCTGAAAAAGTGATTCCATTTTTTGGTGAAAAAATAGCGAAGAACAGAGAGGCATATCAATATTTGTCAGATAGTATCAAGAGTTTTCCAGATAGAGACTCGTTTTCGGAAATGATTAGAAATGCAAATTTTCAAAATGTCAGAACTATCTCTCTAAATTTTGGGTTAGTAATTATTCACATTGGCCAGAAGATTGAGCAATCTGACAAATAACTTTATTTTTTATTTGCATAAGTTTAGTTTTGTTTATTGAGATTAGGGATTTTAGAAAATAAAGATTTGTGTTCATAGGATCGATATCTTTTTCCTTATCTTCAATAATTCTTTGAAATTGATTTTCAAATTCCTTTTGATTATTGAGTTCGAATTGAATCTCAAAATTATTTTCCGATATCTGAATTCTGATATTTTTTTCTGATTTGAGATTTTGCTTGAAGAAAAAGATGAGATGTGAAATTAGTTGTATTTTCGAGCCATCGATTGATATGTTTTGATTTAGAAGATTGATTCCAATTTCATTTTTATAAAAAATTTTTCTCCAATCATTTATAAACTGCTCATTTGGAATTGATGACTTGCTGCTATTAACTCCATAGAGGTATCGCGCTGTGTTGATTTGATTAATAATTTGCTGGATCGCCTCATCAATAATATTAAAAAGTTGAGAGGATGGAAATGTGTTCATCGTATCTTGCCCTTGATTGTCTTTTCTTGATGACAGAATCGAGGAGCTATTCATGATTGCAGTGATCGGGCTTATAATGTCATGCATGGTTTTATTGATTATGTTTTCAATAAGTTTAAAAAAATATTTTTGCGTTTCTTCTATCATTTAACATGAATACAACTTTTAGTTGTTTTATTTTATAAAGTAAAGTAATGTTTTCAATAAAAATATTATATTTTCTTTAAGTTATTTAATTTTTTGAAATGATTTTTTAACATTTATAAATTTAAAAATTATTTTTTTAATTTTTTGTCATTAAATGCTATTATTTCTGTATTTCTGATTGTGGTAGGTCTTTCATTAGATTTTCAATTTTTGTCAGCATGATGAAATCATTTTCATGAATCCCCTTAATTTTTATTGTAAAAAGTGAGACATAGACAAATCCATCGCCGAAGGTAATGTCTGGATAATAAGATTGATCTTCAGCAATCAAATATATTGCCGATACAAAAGCGAAAGCTTCTTGGTAACTTTTGAGAATAAATCGCCCACTTAAAATTTTGTTGCCTTGTATTTCTTTGATTGCCCATCTTTTTAGTCTATTTTGCTTTTCAATGAAAATCATTTTCATGATTTGATCAATTTCTTGTGAAGAAAAGGGCTGAGTGTATGGATCTACCACATAACAATTTTTTTTTAACAGAGTTTCAAACTTAAAATTTTGTAGATTAAAGTTATTCATTGATTTGCTCAGCCTATATTTGTAGTTATAATATAAAAATTATATTAAAATTTATATAAATTTAATTTCTAAGTAGTTCGTTAATTGACGTTTTTTTTCTAGTTTGTTCATCAACTTGTTTGATTATTATGACACAATAGCCCGATAGATCTGGATTGTTGGCGTATTTATAATTTCCTGGTACGACTACGGAATATTTAGGAATTTTGCCTCGCATTGTCTCACCAGTTTCTCTATTTATGATTCTTGTTGATTGGCCAATGTAGCATCCCATTGCAATTACTGAACCTTCTTCGATTATTACTCCTTCACATATTTCGCTTCTGGCTCCTATGAAGCAATTGTCTTCTATGATGACAGGATTTGCCTGAATTGGTTCGAGGACTCCGCCAATTCCAACTCCGCCAGATATATGGACATTGTTGCCTATGTATGCGCAACTGCCGACTGTAGACCAGGTATCGATCATTGTGTTTTTTCCAACGCGTGCTCCAACATTTATGAAACTTGGCATTAATATTGTATTTTCATCGATAAATGATGAGTATCTTACGAGGCAATTTGGTAGAACGCGTATTTTTTTTTCAATGAAATTTTCTTCCGTCCAATCCTCGAATTTACTTGGGAATTTATCGAATGAAAGTCCGTGAAAATTATCGATATTATTCATCAATTTTGCATCTTTTATCATAAATGATAAATAAATCGCGAGTTTCGCTTCCGTATTTGTCTCCCATATGTGATTGATTTTTTTTACAACAGATATCTCTCCTTTATCTAATTTTTCCAGAATATCGTTCACTCTTTTGATGTGATGTTCTTTTATATCAGATTTTTTCATATTCTTGATTGAATTGATGTCAAAATCTTGAAGCAATGAAAAAGTACTCATAGTGTGAATTTACTGAATAAAAATTTATTCAAGATTACACTTTATTTGGCTACTTTCAATATCAATTTTATTTTGTAGATTCTCTGATATTTTGACAAATTCATGCTTTATTTTTTTCAGTGTATTGCAAGAACTGTCAATTTTATTCATCGCTTTGAGAGATTTTGCTAGTTGAAAAAGGCTGTTAGCTCCTTGAGTATTGTTTTTATCAATCGAATGAAAGATATTGTAAGATTCAAGGAGATGGCGTGACGCATTTTGATAGTCGCCTTTTTTGAAGTAAATTTCACCAATCAAATAATTACTATTTGCAATAATTTCTTGGGTTTCTCTGTCGTTGGACTTCGCATTTTTAGATGTCAAGATTGTGTTTAGAAAATTGGAAGATTTATCATAATTTTGCATTCTGATTTCTTCTATAGATTTATTATATAGATTTCTTATATCCAATGTTGGTTCTAAATTTTGCATTGGTGATTGATCAATTGTTAATTGTGAATCAAGATTTGTAATTTGATTTTGTCTTGATTCTTCATCGCTATCAACAATTTTTTCGCTAGTATTATCACTGAATTGTATTCCTGTTGTTTCGGAATAATCATCTGACTTTTTATTTTGACTAGGGGAGTTTTGAATTGTTTTTTCTAACGCTGAAACTCTTTTTTCTAAATCTAGAATTTTGTCTTCTAGATCTTCGATCCCTGGTTTTTGATTTATACTAAATGCATTATCGATCAAAAAGATATTTAAAACGAGTGCCAAGAATATTTTTTTCATGATAAATGCCCTTTATAAATTAAATTATTCAAATTATTCAGTGTCATCTAGTAAAGTTACAGCTCTTCTGTTCATAGCCCAAGCTTCCTCATTTGAACCATCAACTTCTGGTCTTTCTTTTCCGTAAGAAATAGTTTTCAATCTTTTGCATTCAACTCCATTTTTTACTAATTCGCGTTTAGCCATGTTAGCTCTTCTTTCGCCTAGAGCTAAGTTAAATTCTCTAGTTCCACGTTCATCGCAGTGTCCTTCAATAGTTGCTTTGTATCTATGATTTGTTTTTAACCAAGATGCTTGAGCAGACAAAGTTGAAGCAGCTTCTTGATTTAAAACGTCTTGATTAGTTGCGAAATAAACTTTGTTTCTGATAACGCTATTGAAATATTCAGGAGAATCTTCTCTCAAACTTCCCATTTTTCCAGAATCATTTTTACTTCCATGAATGCCATTTGTTGTTTTACATGCAGTAAATGACAAGCAAGAAACTAATAAAGCACAAATTGCTATACGTTTCATTTTTAACCTCTAAAAGTTTTATTTGAGTTATTTTGTAAAGATTACTATAAAAACATTTAGTTTGTCAATCATTGTATATATTTTTTTTGATTTAATGATTGAATCTAAGTGGAATTTCATAGTTAAATTAATTTTTTAATATTATTAATTTGTATTATTTTTATATTGTGTATTGTTTAAATTATTATTTTATATTTTCCACAAAGTTTTTCATAACATCAAAACGCATAGGCTCAAATTCATGAATGTTTATTTCAATAAGTTTATTTTTGTAGAATGGATCTTCCTGTATTATTTGTTCAACTTCTTCTCTTGATTCGGCATTGACTAAAAGCAAACCACCAGTTAAAGGATTTTGTCTCCCAGATAATAAAATCTTGCCTTTTTCATAGTATTTATTTAGAAAATCAACATGAGCAGGGCGATTTTCGTTTATAATTTCAATGTTTTTTAAATATCTCGTAATCACAACGAATAATTGTAGTTTTTTAATGTTCATTTTGAGTTCCTAATAAATAATTGGATTATTTTATGAATTTTATTTTATAAAGAAGTTATAGGCCTGACAAATTATAACTTATTGGAGTCCACCCAATTCCTTCTAGATATTCAACTTCATCTTCAAAATAAATTCTATCAAATGGTTCGCCGCAATACATTTTTGTAGATGCTACTAAATGGTCTGGATTGAGTGTTTCGTCCATTTCCATCCAAGCGATGTTACATGAATCTATAAAAACTCTTTTAAGCATTTTTTACCTCATTGATTAAATAATTTTTTAATTTATCAAGATTTATGTTCTCAGCATTCGTTGAAGCCATGTTCTGATTTCCTCCGCCTGGTTTGAAATTCATTTCTTTCGCAATTTTTTCCAAAATTTTATTTGCAGGTTTTTCAGAAGCAATGTTTTTGCTTATAGATAAAAATATAGAGTTTATATTATTATCTGAATTCGAATTTATGATCAAGTATATGGAATTATCCGATTGGCTAAGGTCCATAGCAATCTCGCGTAAGATTTTTACATCTTGATTTCTACAACAATAGTATACTATTTCGTCATTATTAGCAAGATTTTGGATGTTTTTCTTAATAAACTCCTTTTTTAGTAGGTTTAGCTCTTTATTTAGTTCAAAATTTTGTGTTTTTAATGTGTTGACGTTATTTGCTATATCGCTTTCTTTGCACTTAAGGGTTTGCTCGAGATTTTTTATTATATAGCTTTGATTGTTAAGGTATTCAATTGCTCTTATGTTTGTTAAAGCTTCAATTCTTCTAATTCCAGATGCTATCAGTTCATCTGAGATTATTTTAAAAACCAATATTTCATTTGTGTTTGAAGCGTGAGTTCCGCCGCATAACTCGATTGAGAATTTCTCATTTTCTCCGATAGAAACAACTCTTACATTATTTCCATATTTTTCATCAAAGAGAGCCATTGCACCGGTTTTAATTGCTGACTCTCTATCAGTGATGTTGATATCAACTTTTGAACCTTGGGAAATTTCACGATTTACTATGCTTTCTATTTTTTGTAAATCAGAATTTGATATAGATTTATTGTAGTTGAAGTCGAATCTAAGTTTCTCATCATTCACTAATGAACCTTTTTGATTGACATTTTCTCCTAAAACCATTTTTAATGCTTTATGAAGGAGATGCGTCGCTGTGTGATTGGATTTAATGAGATTTCTTTTTTCTTTATTAATTAAAATATGATATTTTTCTCCTTCTTTCAATTCAGATTTAATTTTAACTTCATGAAGGAATAGGCCGCTTATTTTTTGTGCATCTAATATTTCTCCAACTATTGCATTATCTGAATTTAATATTATTCCTGAATCTCCAATTTGTCCACCAGACTCTGCATAGCACGGAGTTTTATCAAAGATAGCAATTGTTTTTCCATTTTGTTCAAAAATTTTTAATAGTGAGCAATCTTTTTCACTACAATTTTCATAACCAGTGAATTTTGTTTCGCCACATTTTTCTAGTATTTCCGAAAGAATTTCATTATTTTGATTGTTATATTTTGTATTGTTTTTCCAAGAAGCCTTTGCAACTTCTTTTTGAGCATTCATTTCAATATCAAAGCCATTCAGATCAACTTCAAGATTGTGTGACTTCGCAATATCAGATGTGATGTCAATTGGAAGTCCAAAAGTGTCATAAAGTTTGAATGCATCCTTTCCAGAGATTATTTTTCCTTCTCCCAGATTTTCTAATATAGTGTTGAATTGTTTAAAGCCTCTTTCTAGAGTGAGGAAGAAGCTTTCCTCCTCTTCTTTAATTGATTGCGTGATTAGATTTTGATTTTGCAGCAGTTCTTTATATGTTGAAGACATTAGACCAACAAGAGTATCAACTAATTTATATATTAGACCTTCTCTATATCCCATTTTGTATAGATAAATTGTTGCGCGTCTTATAATTCTTTTGAGAACGTAGTTTCTTCCAGTGTTTCCTGGTAGTACGCCATCGGCAATGAGAAAGGAAGCTGAGCGTAAATGATCCGCAATTACTCTAGCGCAAATATAGTTTAAATCATGCAAATCATTAGTAAATTTTATTTGCGTCAGTTCGGATATTTTGTCAATAATTTTTTGGAATAAATCTATTTGATAGTTGTCATGAACTTTTTGGCAGACAGCTGCTATCCTTTCTAGGCCCATTCCTGTGTCAACAGATTTTTTTGGCAAAGGAATAAGTTCTCCATTTACCTTCTCAAATTGCATGAATACTAGATTCCATATTTCTATATATCTTTCTCCATCATCTTGTTCAGGGCTGCCTGGCAATCCGCCTTCATATTGATCGCCGTAATCATAAAAAATTTCAGAACAAGGGCCGCAAGGTCCAGTATCACCCATTTCCCAAAAATTATCTTTTGTTTCAATTCTTATTATTTTTGAATCATCAAGATTTGCAATTTTTTTCCAAAGCTCGAAAGCTTCATCGTCATTGTAATAAATTGTTACGTATAATTTGTCTTTTGGAAGTTCAAGATAATTTGTTAGAAAATCCCAAGCATAGAAAATTGCTTTTTCTTTGAAATAGTCTCCAAAGCTGAAATTTCCAAGCATTTCAAAAAATGTATGATGTCTTGCAGTGTATCCCACATTTTCGAGATCATTGTGTTTACCTCCAGCGCGAATACATTTTTGACTGGTAGAAACAGTTTTGAAATCAGATTTTTGAAGGCCAGTGAAGATTTCTTTAAATTGAACCATACCTGAGTTTGTAAACAATAGCGTGTTGTCATTGTGAGGAACGACAGGTGATGATGGTAGAATTTTGTGACCTTGTTTTTCAAAATATTCTAAAAATAGAGAGCGAATTTGATTTGTTGATAGATTCTTCATGTAACTTCCAACATATAAATGTTTCTATTCTATATTAAGAGAGAAAATAGTAAATCTGTAAGTTGAAAGTTTATAGATTTTTAATTGCTGAAGTTGATTGTTTTTCATTATTTTTCATGTTCTTTTGAAGTGCAAT
>JBIKUW010000048.1:0-9254 GCA_044347385.1 Rickettsiales bacterium | reverse complement strand
TTAACTGGAAAGAGTAGAAGTTCTATGGGTTGCTCCATAAAATGGAGAGATTAACTTCTAAAGAATTGATGATTTATATTTTTTATTGACATAATTGAAAAATTTGCTAGAATCGTTCACTATCTAGATATTATAATCAATTATGACTTGGAGATGTGATTTGCTTTCAGAATATAGTAAGCAAAAAGGGAACATGGTTTCTCACTCAAATAGAAAAAAAATTAAACACTTTAAAGCAAACCTTCAAACTATGGAGTTTTTTAGTGATGCTTTGAATAAAAGCTTTCGTTTGAGAGTGGCTGTGAAGACAAATAGAACTATTGTTAAATGTGGTAGTTTTGATGAGTTTTTGATGTCTAGGCCAGCATCTGAGCCTGGAAATGGCAGATCTGCTTCTAAAATTTTGAGTCCTTTGGGTTTAAAGATACGTAGAGCTGTAAAGAAAAAATTAAGCGAAACAAAGGGTAAATAATTTATGGCTGATCTTTCAACAGAAGCAAAAAAATTAAGACAATTTATAGAAAGAATAGAGCGTCTTGAAGGTGAAAAAAAAGAAATCTCAGAAGAGGTTTCCGGTATATATAAAGACTTGCAGCAGGATGGATTTGATTCTCAGGCAATAAAGGATATTATTCGTGCTAGGAAACAAGATGAAAGAAAGCGCAGAGAAAGAGAAGAATTAGTAGATCATTATCAAGCTTTATTGGAGCGAGATATCTAATAGAAAAATTTATTTTTTACTTTTAGCAAAGTCAATTTAATTATAAACTCATATTGTAGAGTATTTTTTTAATATGAGTTTTAAGATGTTAGAAAATGAAAAGTTCATATAGTATAATGTTTATAGTAAGTAATAAATTATACTGTAATATCAAAAACCGCTATTTATCGATTTTATTAGGATGGAAAGCATACAGTGAAATGATTTTGATGTATGTTCTTATTTTATTAAATTTGAGTGATAGGGAAAATTGAAGAGTTATTGTAAATTAAAAAATTAATAGAAAGTTTTTAAGAAATTTACTATGTTATCTTCTGTTTTTGTATTGATGTCAGCAACAATTATTCCCTCTTTAAGCACTAGAATTCTATTAGCAATATGTGATAAAAAATCTAGGTCATGAGATGCTATGATTGTTGTCATATTCATCTCAATTGAAATATTTTTTAAAAGTGATATAACATCATCAATAGTTGCTATATCTAATCCAGAAGTTGGCTCATCACATAATAGGATTTTTGGTTTAGTTATTAATGTTCTAGCTAATGCAACTCTTTGTTTTTGGCCGCCAGAAAGTTGCGATGGATAATGATTTAGTCTGTGAGATAAATTGAGTTTGCTCAAAATATCAATGGCTTCTTCATGATAATGCGGATTGTTTTTTAGTATTTTTGGTGAATATGTTACATTTTCTAAAACAGTCATATGAGGGAATAATTGGAAATCTTGAAACATGAAGCCGCTTTTATCATTTGTTTCGATTCTACCAGAATCTTGTATTTCTAGTCTCTGAATGCATCTTAGAAGAGTTGATTTTCCAGAACCGGATGCTCCAGCTAAACCAATGATTTCATTGTTTTGTATTTCGATGTTGATGTTTTTTAATATTGTTTGTCCGTTGAATTGTTTTGATAGATTTGTGATTTTTAACATACTAACCTCTTTTCTATTTTTTTACTTATAAATTCTGCTATTAATATAAATATGTAGTAATACGCTCCTGCAATGCAAAGTGGGGTGAAATATGTGAATTCTGCAGCTGATACAATTTGCGATTTTCTCATTATATCCAGCCCGCCAATTGTAGAGATTAATGCTGTATCTTTGAATAGAGTGATTGCTTCATTTGTTAGTGCTGGCAGAATATTTCTTATAACTTGTGGTAATATTACATCTTTCCAAGTATTGAAGATCGGTATGTTTAGAGTTTTTGCGGCTTCAAATTGACCATTTGGAATATTTTCAATTCCTGCTCTTAAGATTTCTGCAATGTATGCAGATGAGTTCAGTCCAAGTGCTAAAATTCCAGCTATTTCAACATTTAATTGTATGTTAAGAAATCCTGGTACTGCGAAATATATAAAACTAATTTGCAATATTAGAGGGGTTCCTCGGATTATTGATATAAATCCGTTTATTGTTTTTGGAAATATTTTATTGTATCTTGAGATTGAAAATATGGTGCCTAAAAGTAATCCTAGTAAAATTGCACCAAATAGTAATTCAAGGCTTAAAAATATTCCCGTTCCTATAAATAGGGCGTTTTGTAAAAAGTTATCAATCATTGTTCTTTACCAAACCATTTTTCTTTAAGTTCTTTTATTGTTCCATCTTCCTGTAGATTGTACAGTATTTCATTCACTTTTGAAGTAAGTGGAGAATTTTTTTTCAATAATATTCTGCATGACGTCCTGAGATCATTTATTTCTATGTATTTTAAACTTTTATTTTTCCTTATAAAGATCTCAGCATTTTCTTTTTGCATTACAATAATATCGATTGAGTTATTTTTTAGCGCTTCTATTTCTTGATTTTGTGTGTTGAATAGTATGATGTTGTAATTTTTATTGTTTTTACTCATTAGTTCTTTGAAGAGTGATTCCTCAGAAGATCCAATTGTTATTCCTATTTTTTCTTTATCTATTGCTTCAATTGAATTTGGAATTTTATTGTTATTTTTTATGTTGTAAATAATGCTTTTGCTCGTATAGAAGTATTCATTTGAAAAATCAAAATTTCTTTCTCTTTCTTTTGTTTTCATAAAGCATGAAATTGCTACCTGAGTCTTGTTTGATAATAGTGATGGAAAGATTGTTTGTAGTTCCATATCAATTATTTCTGGTTTCATATGTAGTCTTTCTGCAATAATCTTTATTATATCAATATCAAACCCCACATGCTCATTGTTTTTCATGAATACAAAAGGTGGATAGTCAGTGGATGTGGAAATAGTCAAAATACTTTCTTTATTTTTAGAAAGTAAATTATTACTTACTATTATATATGATAAAAGCGCTATATACAGATATATCTTTTTCATTTTGAGCAATATATGGATAATAGAATTATAATTTTATTATTTAAGCATTTTTTTAGGAACCATAAAGCAGTGCGTTGATAATTAACAATTAATTTTTATCAAACCATTTTTCTTCTATTTGCTTCATTTTTTTATTTTCAATTAAAATGTCTATTGCGTTATTTATTTCGTTAATTAATTGAAAGTTTTTTTTAAAAAGTATTCTGCAGCCAATTTCTGTGTTTGGGAATTTAAAATAAGATAGATTTTTGTTTTGTTTTTTGAATACGGTTGCTATTGATTTATCCATAATAGCAATGTCCTGAGAATTATTTTCTATTGCTTTTATAGATTGCATAGAGTTGTTGAAAATGGTGTGTTTTATATTTATATTATTTTTTTTTAGTTCTTCTAGAATGAATGTTTCGCTTAACGCCCCTAACGTAGTAGAAATTCTTTTATTTCTTAGGTCTTCTATAGAATTTATTTTTTTATTATTTTCAAATATAGCAACTACATTTGTAATATAGTACGGTTTTGAAAAATCAAAATTTTTTCTTCTTTCTTTTGTTTCAGGAAAGCATGAGATTGCCATATCAATTTTATTTGATAGTAGGCTTGGAAATATAGAGCGGAATTCTGTATCAAATAATTTTATTGAGAATTTTTTTTCTTCAGATATAGATTTTATGATATCTATATCAAAACCTACAATCTCGTTTTTTTCAATGAAAGAAAATGGAGGGTATTCTGTATCTATTCCTATGATCAATGTTCTATTTTGATTAGCATCGATTCCATAAGTTTGAGAATTTATGTATATTGCTACTATAAAAATTATTACGTGACAAAATTTATACATACTTTATGAAAACCATTTATCGTAGAGTTGTGTTATTTTGCCATTGTTTTCCAAATTATTTAAAATATTGTTTACTTGATTTGTTAGTGTAGAATTTTTTTTAAACATGATGCCGCACCCTTGAGGTTGATCATCAATTTGTATCCAGGATAGTTCTTTATTATTTTTACTAAAATCTATGGAGTGAGATTTAGATATTAAAATTACATCTATGTAATTATTTTTTAATGCTTCTAGAAGTTGAGTTGTTGTGTCCATCAATGTAAATGCTGATTTTGGAAATTTTTTTGATGCCCAAATTTCTATTGTAGTTCCAAGCTGCATTCCAATTTTTAAATTTTCAAGATCTTTGATGTTTTTTATATTTTGATTTTTATAGAAAAGAGCTGCAATTGTTTCGAAATAATATGGAGTCGAAAAATCAAAATTTTTCTTTCTTTCTTCAGTAATTGTGATGCAAGAGATTGCTATATTGATTTGATTGGAATTTAGACTTGGGAAAAAACTGCTAAAGTCCATGTTTTTGAATGTGATATTTCTATTCATTTGCTTTGATATTTCTTCTATTAGGCTTATATCAAACCCACTAAGTTTGTTGTTTTTCATGTATACAAATGGTGGATATTGAGCTGATACACCAATGCTTAAGTCGTTATTGTCTATTTTTGAGCAACTAATCTGTAAAATCGTTGCGATAGTTATTAGATATCGAAGTGTTTTCTTGTACATATTGTATTTTATTTACAATTTTAATTCATTAATATGTTTTATTTATTAAGCCAAATTTTTTGTAATTTTTTTATTTCTCCATCATTTTCCAGTTCTATTAGTGTTTTATTTATCTGGTCTTTGAGTTTTGATTTTTTCTTGAAAGCCATGCCATATCCATTTTCTGATTCATCAATTATTGACCATGAAAAATTTTTATATTGCTTACTGAATTTTTTTCCTTGAAATTCATCAATTATAATTGCGTCAACATAGTGATTCTTTAGAAGTTCAATCGCTTGATTGTTATTATTTATCAATATTAGTTCATTGTCTGGCAATTTGCTATGAATCCACGACTCCATTGTTGTTCCGATTTGACAAGATATTTTTTTATTTTTTAGATCATCTAAATTGTTTATTTGATCATTTTCGTGATACACAGCTGCTATACTACTAAAGTAATATGGATCTGAAAAATCAAAATTTTTCTTTCTTTCTTCAGTAATTGTGATTGTCGAAATAGCTATATCGATTTGATTTGCGTTTAATGCTTGAAATAAATTGCTGAATTGCATATCTTTAAATTCCGCTTTCTTCTTCATTCTTTCTGCAATTAATTTTGCTAAATCTATGTCAAAACCCTTTAATTCTGCATGATCAACGTACTCAAATGGTGGATATTCAGCTGATGTACCAAAGATAATTGTGTTATTGTTATTATTTGAACATCCATTGAAATGGAAAGCAAATATAGTTAATAAGAAAGTAAAATATTTTGTCATATTTATTATTGTATTTGAAAGCATTTATTTATGATTAATATATTATATAATACTATCTTATGAATAAGCAAATATTTTATATCAATCTTAAATTACTTGAAAACAGCAAAGAATAAAATGTTTTTTTGATTGACAATTAAGAATTGCAATATATAATGAAAAAACTAATGTCCTATTTTATATATTAATAAATAATTGGTAAACCAATGGCGTTGAAAAAATATAAGTTAAAAACAAAAAGTAGTTGTAAAAAACGCTTCAAAATTACTGGAACTGGCAAGATCATGGCTGCTTGTGCATTCAAAAGACATGGCATGCGTAAAAGGTCTAATAAGTTTATTCGAAATAGTAAAGGAATGAAAGTTCTTGCTCCTGGAATGGTTGCAGTAATAAAAAAAGTTATTCCTTATGGTTTATAAGCAGTTAATTTAATAGGTAAATATTTATGAGTAGAGTTAAGCGCGGGACTAATGTCAGAGCTAGACATAAAAAGATTTTAAAATTGGCTAAGGGTTACCGTGGTCGTTCTAAGAATTGTTACAGAATTGCATTGCAAAGAGTTGAAAAAGCTTTAAGATATGCTTACAGAGACAGAAAAAACAGAAAAAGAGACATGAGAGCTCTTTGGATTATGCGTATTAATGCAAAAGTTAGAGAGTATGGGATTGTTTATTCTAAATTCATGAATGGTTTGAAAAAATCAAACATAGATTTAGATAGAAAAGTATTATCTGAAATGGCAATTAATCAGGTTGAAGCTTTTGAATATTTGGTTAATCAAGTTAAAAAAACACTCTCTTTAGCTTAGATCATTCACTAATCTAATTTTCATTGATGGATTGTATGCGGTTGTTTGACATTAATGTAGATCCATGCAGGATCTCGTACGCGATATTCTCATGATTTGTTGATATCTTCAACATCAACCACCTCTTAATCTTAAAACCAAGTGTAGGGTGCTTTCTTTTTGAATATTGTAATCTGATAGCGTTCTTCCATCTTCTAATTGTTTTCCAGCGAAAATTAATCTTTGTTGATCTGGTGGAATTCCCTCTTTATCTTGGATTTTTGCTTTAACATTTTCTATTGTATCGCTCGCTTCTACTTCTAAAGTTATTGTTTTGCCTGTTAAGGTCTTTACGAAAATTTGCATATCTATTTGTAAAAATTATATTGAAGAATTTTAATTTGTCTTGTATTTGAATAGGAAGCAGAAAATTTTGTTATTATGAGGTATGTGTGGCAAAATTTGATTGTAAATTTAACAAATTTATTGTGTTTACTGAAAAAGTTAATTGCAAATTAATTTTGCTTGCATTTAAAAACCAATAAGGTAAAATCTGATAATCGGATTTACTTCTATCTACTTTTGACTTCAATTAATGTACGCTTATAGTCAAATAGGTGTTGTTTTTTATTAAGGAGTAGTTAGAAAAAAATCTATTAATAAAATAAAAAAATTTATTCATAAGTTGTAGGTATCTAATACAAATGTTAGGTGAAATTCAAAACCATGAAATACCGAAAAACGTACGCAATATAGCTACTGAAAGGAAAATAGACCCAAGTCGTATCTTTAAGATATTGGAAGATGCATTGTTGAAATCTCTTGTGTGCGTGTATGGTAAGGCAAGACTTGCTGTTGAGATCAATCATGATTCCGGAGCAATTTTTATTATGGAATGCAGAAAAGTTGTTCCTGATGAAGAGTATGATGAAGATCATAATCTATTTTATGAAGAAGATGAGGATTGTGAAGGAAATATTGATGCCGATGGAAGTGCAGAAATGAAGCCATATCATTATCGTACGATTAATTTAACTGAGGCAAAGAAGATCAATAAGGATATTTCTGTTGGTGATATGATCAATATTAATATACCAAATGCTTGGAATAATTTCAAAAAAACAAAAAATTTGATTAGAATTTTTAATAAAGACTTTACACAGCATTTAAATGTTTTGATTAGAGAGCAGGAATATAATCATTTTGTTAAAAAAGAAGGTACTATGCTAAGTGCCATTGTAAAAAGATTAACTCGTGATGGCTATATTTTGCTATATGATAATTATGAAATTCTTTTACCGTCGAAATCTAATTTACAGTCTGAATCCAGTGATAGAGGTGATAAGAAGCCAAATTATTTAAATAGTGAAACAATTTTAAATGAGAGGTTTGGTATTGAAGATTCTGTAAATGTCTACGTTAAGTCAGTTGTGAGTAATACTTCTGTGAAGTATCAAGTTCTTACTTCAAGGACTCATCCAATGTTTTTAGCAGAATTGTTGAAGCAGAATGTTCCGGAGATAAGAGATGAGCAGATTTTGATTAATAAAATAGTCAGAATTCCTGGATTAAGAGCGAAGGTTGTTGTGCATTCAATGGATAAGAATCTTGATCCAGTTGGAGCATGTATTGGTATTAGAGGTGCAAGGATTAAAGCAATCTCTCAAGAGTTGCGAGGCGAAAAGATAGATGTTATAGAATATTCTGCAAATGTGGATGAATTAATTAAAAATGCTATTTTTCCAGTAAAGCCTTTAAGAATTTCTATTAATGACGATGAGAAGAAGATACTTGTTACAGTCGCAGATAAAGATCTAAGTAATGCAATTGGTAAGCAAGGTGTAAATACAAAACTTTTGAGTAGTCTTATAAATTCAAAAATTATAATGGTCAGTGAGAGTGTTGATGCAAATCAGAAGCTCAATGACTTTAAGAGGCTTGTTGAGGAATTTAAGAATGCTTTAGATGTTGATGAAATTATCGCACAGCTTTTGGTTGTTGCAGGATTTAAATCTATTAAGTCTATAGTTAATTGCGAGAAGTCGGATTTAATGAAAGTAGAGCATTTTAATGAAGAATTGATTGATGAATTAAGAAATCGTGCGAAAGAGTTTCTAGATAGTGAGATTGATGCAAAAATAAAAGACATTGAGCAAAATTATAAAGATTGTGTAAATAAGTATGATAATACTACGGATTTGTTAATTAAATTAGTGGATAATAATATAAAATCCTTGCAAGATTTAGCTGATCTAGATATTTATGAGTTAATGGAAATTGTTGGTAGCAGTTATGAAGAGGCATTTTTGAGCGATATGATTATTGACGCCAGGAAAAAAATAAATGAAATGTGCGAATCTGAAGGTGAATTATAAGACTTTTTATTTTAAATATGCTTGAGAATAGTGTATTGAAAAATAGTATGTTGATAGTGTGCAGATGCGCGTGATTGAAGTGCAATAAATTAGAAAATTAATTTAAATATGGTTAAAATGACTGACAAAAAAGAAAGCAGAGGTACTTTAAAATTGAATCTTGGTGGTTTGAAAATAGATCCTTTGAAATTGAATATTGAGAGTAATAAATCTGAGAGTCCTAGCGTACCTGAGAAAGTCAGCAATGTGAAAGTTGAGCCAATTGAATACAAGAGTATGAAATCAAAGAAGTTTAGTGATTATGAGGATGAAGCAAGGTTAAGAGCTGTGCTTCAAAGAAAAAATCAGGGTGGTAACGTTGGGTTTGCTCATAAAAAACAATCATTATCTAATTTATTGGATAATAGTGAGAATGAAGATGATAGTGTAGGTGTAGAAGGATCTTCTGTTGAAGAAATTAGCAATCACATTGATGATATACATGATGATAAGGAGTTTAATGAAGAATTAAATGACGATCGTGATGATGAAGTAGAGCATAATGAAGATAAAATTATTCTCGATACTAGTTTAGAAAGAGAGAGTGATAATATTGTGAAGGAGAGTAGAGAAGAGAATAAGAATAGTAAGAATAAAGCGACTTTTTCAATTCCAAGTGAGGTATTGTTGAAAAAACAATCTATATTTGCTCAAACTACTACAAATAATAATATTAAA
>JBIKUW010000003.1:0-24701 GCA_044347385.1 Rickettsiales bacterium | reverse complement strand
ATTCGTTCAATAAGTGAAGGCCTCCTAGCAGCTGGTTTAGCTCCTCCTGCGTTATCATTTTCTTTGAATAGAATTTGATTTCGTATGTTAAATAATTTCATACCTATTCTACATAATATATTAGCTCTTAATATAGTATAATAAATAGGTTAACGATTTAATAATTTTGTTAGCAATTTTATATTAATTTCAAAATTAGTATAAAATTATCTATTCATCGCTTTGTTAACATTTTTCATTTCTTTAGCTAATTCTTTTACTTCATCTTTTGCATGCCTTTCATATTTTTTATATGTGTCTTTTATATTTTTTAAATTATTCTTATGTTCCGATTCCAAATCTTTTAAATCTTTTGTGTGCATATTATTTGTTGAAAAGCTTGATGAACTCATTCCTTTTAATATTTTTTTTCCTCTCAAATATTTTTCATTTTCTCTATCGCTTTCAAACTTAATTCTCTCTTTAACTTCCTTATCAATTGCTTCGTTCATTTTCTTTTCAAAAATCTTTGGATCATTTCTAGATTCCTTAAGTATTTCCGCAGATTTTGATTTTCCTGCAGAAGGGTTGATATCAGTATTCATTAGCTTGTTGAAAGATCCTAATTTATTATCGAAATTTTTTGTATTTATATCTTCGATGGAAGATACGCTGAAACTTCTAGTTCCTCGATTTGTTGATAAATTATCACTCATTTTCGGAGTATTTTTATCTATAATTTGTTCCTTTACAGTTTTTCTGCTATCCTGCCCTGGAGTTCTAATGTTTGCTGATTTAGTATTTTTTTCTTCTCGAAGTTTATTGATTTCTTCATTTAGTTTAGAAATTTTTAAATTTAAATCTTTTATTTTGCCGTCCTCTTTTTTGGTGTTTGTTGTTTTATCAGCTTTGGTATTATTATTTATTTTAATCTTTCTATTTTTTAATTTTTCAATCTCGTTCATATGTTTTGTTTTTTCAGAATTCAATTTTTGTATTTTTTTCTCTAACTTTCCAACTTCCAATTCAGTTTTTTTATCATTCTTGCTTTGCAATATCGTGTTTGATTTATAATCAACTGTTTTTTGATGTTTTTCTTTTAATTGGTTAATTTGATCAGTTAATTCTTTTTTTTGTTGATTTAGTACTGCAATTCCTCTTACATTATTTGCAGAATTTCTAGGATTTTTGAGTTGGAAAATTTCTTTATCAATGTTTTTAATTTTGCGCTCAATATCTTTTATATCTTCATTAAGATTTATTTTTGAAGAAGCGATTCCGCTTAATTCACCTTTAATTTCATTTTTAGCTCCTTTAGCAGCTTTGTAATCGTTCCTTTTAAAAATTCTATTGAAGATGTTTGTTTTGCTTTTTTGAACTTTTGCTTCCTGAGTAATGGCTTTTGTCGGCAGAACCTCAAGTTGTGTTACAAGTTTGCGCATTAATTTTGCTTCTGGGGATAGCACCTGTCTGTTAGAGAATATGCCTTTTGTTTTAGTATTATAGTGAGATGAGTTTTTTAATTCATTGATAGCATCATTTAGTTCTTTTCCAGAGATTTGCTCTCCTTTTTCGAATTTATCAAGAATATTTGATGTTTTTTTCAGGTGTGCTTTTGAATATACCGCAGAACCAACTTTTTCTTTTTTTGCTAGTTTATTTATTACATCGTTCAATAAATCATGAGTATTTTTTAGAAAAGATGAACGCTTTCCAACACCAAGTGTTCTTTTGAATAATGATGCGCTTTCTTGTTTAGTATTATATGTGATGTCATTTTTTATTTCTGGTGCAAGTATATTTTTTACTTTTAAATCAACTAAATTAAGTTCATTCTCTAATTTATCAAGCATTCTTCTTTGATTTTGCATTTCTGTTGTAAAATAAGACTTCGGATCATTTCTGAATC
Source organism: Rickettsiales bacterium (assembly GCA_044347385.1). Taxonomy (GTDB): domain Bacteria; phylum Pseudomonadota; class Alphaproteobacteria; order Rickettsiales; family CAIPFW01; genus CAIPFW01. The sequence continues at coordinate 22,813 of JBIKUW010000003.1, read as the reverse complement.
TTATATCATCATCATTATTTAATCTTAATTTCCCGAGAGCACTTGGAATAATTTTATTGTTTGCTATATCAGTAGATAGCTTTTCAGATTCGAGGATGATCTCATTTAGTTGATTTTTTAGTTCATTATATTGTTCTTCATATTGAGATACATTGTTCATTGTGGCAATGCTATTGTTGAGTGCCTGAATTCTTTGCCGTATGTTATCAATTTTGTTTTGATTTTTTTCAATGTTGTTATCGAATTTATTGATTTTATCTTGAATGATCTGTTCATTTACTGGACTGGATATTTGATTTTTATCATCGTTTTTTGCAAATAAGGCAATTTTGTTATAAAGCATATTCATAGCTATCCTAAAGATTTAATTTATTAAATTATATTAAATAAAGTTTAATAATTTATTAAATTTTGTCAACATATTAATACATGAATTATTGTTTTTACATATAGAGATTATCATTCCAGCACAATACGTATGAAATTTCCTTTAGATCATTCCTAATTCCTGACGGGATCCTATGACCACTTTCTTTGTGTGGCTTTGCCACCGAGTAAGCTCAGATGATGGATGAGGAAGTCCAGTGGACTTACGCAAGGGATTACCAACAACTTTAGTTGTTGAATAGTAATCAGTCTCCTAGAGTGGGCTTTTATATTGCCTGAAGGGTTTGAGAGATGGAATCTTTCAAATGTCGTCACATTGGAAGGTGACTTCTGAGATGACAAAAACTTAAGCCTTGGATAGCAATATTTTTACTTTGTCATTCCAGTGCTTTAGTACGTGGGAACGAGAGAGCAACATGGGTCGCGACATACGAGTTACTCGGGGAACGAAGAATTCTTTAGAATTTCGTAGTGAGGCCGAGAACACCTCCAGGCCATTCCTCCATCCTAATGAGATACTACAGGGATAAATCCCTAGAGTATGACAAAGATTTTTAACTTGTCATTCCAGACTTTTAAGTTATTGTCATCCCAGCGTGGTGCGTGTGTGTGGGATCCTTTGAGGCTTGAGAAATGTCCTGATGAGATGATATGGCTTTGCTAGGATGGACAATATGAGTCATCCCAGATTGGTATTGTTATTCCAGTTGCTAGCTTGACCGCAACGTGGAATCAAGTATTCCTAATTCCTGACAAGATCCTACGCTCTTAAAAAGTACAGAGATAGGATGACATATGGAGTGATGAGGTGCATCAGTATGAAGATATAACAAAAAATCCTTTGATATTTTTTAAAAACTATTGATTATATATATAATATATGTAATAAAATATTATGATCTAGAAATTAGCGATATGGAGAAGAAAATTTTAATTATCAATGCGAATTATTATAAAAAAATATGTAAATACTTGCTAGAGGGGGCGGTGGAGTGTATAGAGAGAGATGGCGGTGGGCTGCTATACGAGATGGTCGAGGCTCCAGGGGCTTTCGAGATACCAGGAGTCTTGAACCTTGCAATTAAATCCGATAAATACGATGGCTATATTATACTCGGCTGTGTAATAAAGGGCGAGACCGATCATTATGATTTCATTTGCCAATCAGTCATGAATAGTATTCTTTCGTTGATTAATGATCATGATATTGCATGTGGTGTGGGGCTTTTGACTGTTAATAACGAAGCTCAGGCCATGGAGAGGGCAGATCGCAACAAGAAGAACAATGGGGGGCATGCCGCGATGGCTTGTCTCGAAATGATGAAAGTAAGGAATTTGTATAAAGTGTTAAATAAGTAGGGCATTCATTAACTTTCATGCATAAATTTTTTACTTTTTCTTGACTTTTTTATTGTAGAAAGTCTATAATAACATTCTGTTTTATTATTGAGTATAATGATTGTGATGAAGAAAATTTTGTTGTTCTCGTTTTTGGTTTCGATAATTTTTAATTACGATATAAATGCTGCTCAAGTGCAAAATAATAAAAATATTAAAAGTGTTAAACATACAAAGGTGAAGAATGCTCAGACTAAGAATTTGAAGGCGAAGAGAAAAATTTCTACAGGAAATAGTTTGGTTACCGTGAATGGTGTTGTTACGGCGAATGCTATAAATAATGTTAAAGTTGCTAATAGTACTAAAGTTGTGAGTAAAACTACTCAGAATAAAGTTAATGTAGTTAAAGCTGCTCATTCAAAGCCTGTTCATGTTGTTAATTCTAATATAAAATCTAGTTCTAGCACGAAACCTAATTCTGCATCAAATAATCTTGTAAAGAGTGCGGTTGTTAAAACAGTTGCGCCTCAAAACGGTCCAGTAACATTGGTTGAGAATAAATCTTTAGCTGTTTTTGCTGTTGATGCTGATACTGGAAAAGTTTTATTTTCAAAACAAGCGTATGAAAGACGATACCCTGCTTCATTAACGAAGATGATGACGTTATATGTTTTATTTGATAGATTGGATCGTGATAAAATAAAATTGGACGATAAGATTTATTTTTCACAGTATGCGTCTGGCAAGCCTCGCTCAAAACTTGGCGTTCCAGCAGGGAAGCATGTGACTGTGAGAGAAGCGATAAGTGCGCTTGTTGTCTTATCAGCGAATGATGTTGCAACGGCAGTTGGGGAGCATATAGGTGGTTCCGAGGCGAATTTTAGTAAAGTGATGAACGCACAGGCTAAAAAATTAAAAATGCATAATACGAATTTTAGTAATGCATCTGGTTTATTTCATCCATCTCAAAGAACAACAGCTGCCGATATGGTGAGATTGGGCGTAGCGTTACAGAACGACTTTCCACAATATTACAAATATTTTTCAGAGACTAGTTTTAATTTTCGTGGTCGTGTAATCAATGGTCATAATAGCATTACTGCTAATTATAATGGAGCGACTGGTTTAAAAACTGGATATATCAGCCAATCAGGATTTAATTTGGTTTCATCAGCAAGTCGTGATCAGAAGAGAGTTTTTGCAACTGTACTAGGTGGAAAAACTGCCAAAGAGCGTGATCTATATATGAGGAAACTTTTAGATGCAAGTTTCATGAAGATTGATAAAAATAAGGGAAGTGTTTAGATTATTTCTAGCAAATTTTTTGTTTACTGAAGCAATATAACTTCATGTAGACTTTTGAATTACTTGATAATCATGAGTCGATATGAAATTTATTTTATTTGTTTTGCTTTTTTATTCTTTTTTGATATTAATAGGGTGTGAGAAGGATAATATTAAAATTTCTAGTATTTCGGTGGTGTATCCATACTTTGATGGTGAGTCAGAACCACAAAAATTTGAAATAGAAGAAATAGAAATGGTTTAGCAATATGATAGTTAAAAAAAGACGCAATTGTATCTTGTATCTTTTTTTTCTTCGATGATTGGGTTCAAATTCTTCTCAGTTTCTGATTTACTTTTATGATTATGATTTGTTTCATCATTCTGATTTGATTGTTTTTCTGTTGTTTTAGAATTATTATTTAATATTTTTAAAAAATCATCTTCTTGTTGTTCAGAAAAATTATCATTTCTTTGAGTGTAGCTCTTCTTCTTAAATCTTTTATCATTCTCTATTTGTTCTTTTTTATCATGTGAATCATGGTGTTCATTTGAGTTTTGTTGTTTTTGGTTACTTGGATTATCCGAATTTTGAACATCATTTTGTGACAAAGATTTATTGCCTGAATAATGTCTATTATTTTCATTTTGCGAATTATTCGATGAAGATTCTGAGTTATTGCCAGAGTTTTCACCAGAATTTTCATTGTTCTTGTTATCGTTCTTTTTTTCTGATGGAATGATTGAAAGTCCAATTTTGCCATCAGAACTTATAAACATTACCTTAACTTTTATTGAATCACCAACTTTTAATGATTTTTTTAAATTATGGAATTCATATATATCGTTTTCGCAATTTTTTTCGTGAACCAATCCGCGCATTTTTTCGTTCATGAATTTAACAAAGATTCCAAAATCTGTGATTTTTTCTACAACTCCGTCATAAATTTTCCCAACTTCTGCTTGAAGTATTAAATCCTCAATAATATCACGTGCTTTATTAATAGCATTTCTGTTGTTTGCAAAAATACTTACAACATTGTTACTTGAGTCTACATCGATTCTAGCGCCACTCATTTCAGAAATAGTTTTTATTGTGTCACCTCTATTTCCAATGATTAACTTTGCCTGACTTTTATCAACGGATATTTGACTTATCAAAGGGGCATGTGTTTTGATTATTTCTTTTTGTGCTTCAATTTCCTTATTCATGTTTGCAAGAACAATTTGTAATCCATTTGTTCCGTGCTCCAGAATTTGACTTAATACTTCGTCATTCTTTATTCCAAAATCTTTTACATCCATCTGAAGTGCAGTGATTCCGCATGAAGTTCCAGCAACTTTAAAATCCATGTCTCCTAGATGGTCCTCATCTCCTATTAAATCAGTGAGTAAACGAATTTCCCCAGTGTCGTTTTTAGTTACAACTCCTATAGCAATTCCAGCAACGAGATTTTTTAATGGAACACCAGCATCTATCATTGCTAAAGTTGCGCCGCAAATTGTTGCCATTGATGATGATCCATCGCAACTTAAGATTTCAGATGAAACCCTAATAGTATAAGGAAAATCTTGCTTCTCTGGTATGAAATTTCTCAATGCTTTGAAGGCAAGTTTTGCGTGACCGATTTCTCTTCTGCTTGGTGTTTTGATTTGAGATGCTTCGCCAGTTGCATATGGTGGAAAATTATAATGTAGGATAAATCTTTCTTTTCTATCGGATTCAAAGCCTTCAACTATTTGTTCATCATATGTAGTTCCTAGAATTACTGACACCAATGCTTTTGTTTTTCCTCTTGAAAATATTGATGATCCATGAGAGCTTGTCATGAATGGTATGTTCATATTAGATGATATTTCTCTCAAAGCATCAATTTTTCTTCCATCAATTCTTTTTTCAGTTTCGAAAATTTTATTTCGCATCTCTTTCTTTTTTACGTCAAAGAAATTTTTTGCAATATCGTTTCTTGATAAAAATAAATCATCATCTGTTAATTCGTTGATGATCCTTTTTTCTAATTTATTGAATTCAGAATTTCTTTCTGTCTTGTCTGATATTTCTAATAATTGTTTAATGTCTTTACTGTATCTAACTTTTATCATTCTTGAAAGTTTTTTGCTTTCAGGTTCAATCTGAATTTTTGGTTTTGCGAATTGTGAGAGTGATAGTAAAAAATTTTCTAACTCAATTTTTTCTTTTCTTGCGAAAGAGACAGCTTCTATCAATGTTTCTTTTGATAAATTTTTTGCCTCGCATTCAATCATTATTACCTCATCTCCTGAAAATGAGAGGAATAGATCTAGTGGACTTTTATGTAGTTCTTGGCTGTATGGACAGAAGATGAATTTATCGTTTTTCATTCCAATTCTTACGCCAACAGGCATGTTTATGAGCGGTACCGATGAAAGTTGGAATGCCGCTATGCTTCCAATTACCGATAAAAATTCAACATCTAAATCTGTTTGTGTTGGTGTTGTGTGGTGTGACAATAGCGTGCAAATGAGTTGCATTGGTTGTTGAAAATTCTTTTGCACCATTGGTCTAATGGATCTATCAATCAATCTGCTTAACAAAATATCGCGCTCACTAGATTTATTCTCTCTTTTTGAGATTCCATTTGGAATTCTGCTGAATGCATAACTTTTTGTTAAAAAATGCACGGTTAATTGTGTAAAATCCGTATATTCATCAGAGCTTTCAGATAGATCTAACGCACACAATATCGATACTAATTTATATGTTATTAGGGCTGATGCATTTGATTGCATAGCAAGCCCATTGAAATAAATCGTTAAGTCTTCGCCTTTGAATTTGAGTGTGATAGATTGTCCAAAAAGCTCCTTATATTTATTTATTTTCTCGTTATTAGTTTCTATATCAGTTTCTTCTATATCATCTTTTTGTTCAGAGGAATTTTCTAAGTTTTGATTTTCAACAATAACTTCTTTATTTTGCTCATCTAAATTTCTAGTGCTTTGGTTTTTGCATTCTAATTCGTCATCACCGTGATTAACTTGTGGTTTATCAGATGTTGATTCAGATTTTTTAGATTTTTTTTTATTTGATTGGTTGTTTTGGTTATTTACAAATTCACCCAGAATTTCTAAAATTTTCATTTTTGGAGATTCCGCAGAGGATTCACTTATATTTTTTTCTGATTGAGTGATGTCATTTTGTACATCTTTGTTTGTATTGATGTCACAAGAATCATTATCATTGTTTTTTTGTAATTTGATCGAATTGTTATAAAATTTTTTATTCATATTTAATATGTAAGTTAGAACGAAATACTAACTTATAAAAGATGAATGATAATTCAAAAATAATAAATTATCATTTTATGCATCAATCTTACAAGTTAACAATATTTTGAATGGCAAACGCCTTGTATGTAATTATTTATTTTTATATTTTGAAACAGGATTGGCGAAAGTATCTCTTAAACCTAATTTTTCTATCAAAGCAAGATATCTTTCTTTAGATTGTCTTCTTAGGTAATTTAAGAATCTACGTCTTTTGTTAACCATTTTAAGTAGACCACGTCTAGAGCTGTGATCGTGTTTGTGCGATTTTAAATGGTCAGATAATGTAAGAATTTGCGCAGTCAATATAGCGCACTGAACTTCTGGAGAACCAGTATCAGCTCCATGAGTCTTATGAGTTTCAATTATTTCAGTTTTTCTAGTTTTCAATAAAGTCATATGTACAATAATTTGTTAATTAAATCCATTTCCAATGAGTTTATCTGAATATTTCGTAGTGTCAAGGATATTTTGTTAAAAAAGATTATTTTTTTTAAATCTAATTTGCTTTGTATAATATAGAGTTTGTGTTCTTTTTATAGAGAAGTGAGTAGTGTTTTTGACACAATTTTTGATTGAGTGATTTGCAAATTTTTGTATAGATAATGACGTTCATTATATAATTATTGTTTTTTAAAATAATAAAAAGACAATAATATGTTTTAATTTAATTAATGTATTTCATTAAATGAATAACTATTTCTTAAATATTATATAAAATATTTACCAGTGAAGCAAGCATCACAAAAACCAGAGCCAGATGTTTCTGATTTATCGTTATCATTTTCTGCGCTGTATTTATATGAATCGCCTTTGACTGTGTTGTATAATCCATCAAGTGTTAAAAATGCGAGACTGTCTAACCCCAAATATTCTTTGATTTTTTCAATATCTCCTTTCGAATTTGATATTAATTCTTGTGGATCTGGAGTGTCAATTCCGTACAAGCAGCTGAATTTAATTTCAGGGCATGCAATTCTCATGTGCACTTCTTTAGCTCCAGCATCTTTAAGCATTTTAACGATTTTACGTGAAGTATTGCCACGAACCATACTGTCATCAACTATAATAACTCTTTTTCCTTCAACGACGAATCTATTAGCGTTGTGTTTGATGTGTAAATCACTATTTCTTGCTTCATTACTAGGTTTTAGGAAAGTTCTACCAATATAATGATTTCTTATGATTCCCATCTCGAATTTAATTCCAGAATGTTCAGAATATCCAAGAGCTGCTGGTATTCCAGAATCTGGAACTGGAATTACGATATCAGCTTCAACTCCATATTCCTCAGATAATTTTGCGCCCATTTTCTTACGTAAATTATAAACAGATAATCCATCATTGATACTATCTGGTCTTAAGAAATAGATATATTCAAAAAGGCAGAATTTATGTGGTTTTTTCTTTGGGAATAATTCAAACATTGTATAGTAATCATCTTTGATTACTATGATTCCGCCCGGTTCAATGGTGTTAATGCATTGCGCTCCAACGATATCAAGGGCGCACGTTTCAGAGGAAAGAAAATAGCTTTTGTCTTTTTTAATTTCACCAAAAACTAAAGGTCTAACTCCGTGTGGATCGCGCACACCAATCATCATCCCATCATACATTATAATTAGTGAGTAGGCGCCACGTACTTTATTGAGGGCATCTCTAATTTTATCAATAATTCCAACTTCTTTACTGAGTAAAACCATGTGAAGAATAACTTCTGTGTCCATAGATGTAAGGCATTTTACGCCTTGTTTTTCTAAATCGCATCTTACACCTTCAAGATCTATAAAGTTACCATTGTGCGCAATAACCAAATCTTTACCATCTGGAAATTTTCCTGAAACCGGCTGAATATTATTTCCATCTTGTTTTTTCCCTGAAGTTGAATATCTAACATGTCCAATCGCCATATTGCCAGGTAGAGAATCTTCAAAATGCACGCCACCTGAATTTCCAACGTGATTTTTAATAAAGACTTCTGAAACTTCACCAACTCCTAAAATCGAATGAACTTTCTGATGATGTTGCATAGTTGTTTTGTCAAAATGGCTTTCACAGCTTACAATTCCACAAGCTTCCTGACCACGATGTTGTAAGTTTTGCAATCCTAAAAAGCACTCATAGGATGCATTTCGAACGTTGTAAACACCAAAAACCCCACATTCTTCATTAAGTTTTTCAGGCTCAAGGTCAATAAGAAGAGAACTAGAATAATCAGCGTTTGCATTCATATAGTTTGAAATAAAAAATTGTATTTATTTAATATAATTATAAATAAATTTCCATAAATTACAACAACTTCTTGATTTTTTTAGTAAAGAAAATTTTTTACTGAGAGCTTTAAGTTTGGTTTTCACTGATACAATAAGACAAAATTGAATTTTAATAATAATGATTATTACATAATCGATTGATAGATTTTATAAAAAGAAAGATAATAGGAATTAATGAATGTTTGTTGTGCTACATAACAGAATGGAGATCTATTAAGAAGTAATAATCGATAATATGTTACATAATCGGTTTAAAATTGTACATCATGAAGTAAAAAATGAATTGTGACAAATTCCTTTTGATTAGATGATGAATTGATTCTTTAAATCTTGACAAATTACGCATTTATTATATTTTATAAATAAATTTGTTTATATTGATAGGTATAATTTCATGCAAGTTAATAAGTTAAAGTTTTTTGTTGATAGCGCAGATTTTAGTGTGATTGATAAAATTGATTATATAAAAATTCATGGTGTTACGACAAATCCAAGTTTAGCTGCGAAGAGTATTGGTGCTGGTGCAACTGGTAGTGAAAAATTTACAAAGTATAAAGAGATTTTAGGAAATATTTGTGAAAAAATTGATGGTGATGTAAGTGGTGAAGTAATAGCGATTGAATACGAATCTATGAAGAATGAAGCTCTTGAATTAGCAGAGATTAATAAAAATATTGTTGTAAAATTGCCAATTACAAAAGATGGTTTGCGTTTATGCAAATTTTTATCTGAAGAGAGAAATATTGCTGTAAATATGACTCTTTGTTTTTCTCCGATTCAGGCTGTTTTATGTGCTATGAATGGCGCTAAATATGTATCTCCTTTTATCGGAAGATTGGACGACTTAGGGCTTGATGGAATGGAATTGATACGTGATATAAAAAAGATTTATTCAAACTATAATTTTTCTACTCAAATTTTGGCAGCTTCTGTTAGAAATATAGGGCATGTTTTAGCCTCTATGGAAGCAGGAGCTGATGCAATTACGATTCCACCTACATTATTTGATAGCATGTACAAACATTTGTTGACTGATAAAGCGTTGGAAATTTTCTTGCATGATTGGAATAAATAATTATATATTTGATGGTTTTATACTTGTTATTCGGTTAATAATCTTTTAACATTATCTCCTAAAGAGATGTTATATCTGTAAGCTTGAATGACAATTTTTGATAATACAGCTAATGAATTTTAATTACGAAGTTGTTCTTACTGAAGAATGTTGCGATGAAGTTTGTAAAAAGTTATCTACTGAGGCTGTGATTGCTGTTGATACTGAGTTTTTTGTTCAGAAGAATATTTTTGTTCTATCAACAATTCAAATAGCCTCATCAAGTGGAAATTATCTTTTTGATTTGGATTTTCCACTTGGTAAAATGCCACAATCAATAAAAGATATATTTTCTGATCAAAATATATTGAAGATTATTCATGCTCATCAACAGGATGTGGAAATTTTGAGAAGAGATTTCGAGATTAAGATTAGAAATGTTTTTGATACTCAAATTGCAATGATGTTTCTTTCAACAAATGATGTATATTCATATCAAGACTTGGTGAAAGAATTTTTGAAGATTGATATTGAGAAGTTGCACAAGAATGATAATTGGCAGTTGCGTCCTTTGACAGAATCTCAAATAAATTATGCAATTGCAGATGTTTTTTATCTGTATCAAATTTATCCACTGGTTTGTGAAAGGCTGGAAAAGAGAAAGCGTCTTCATTGGATGACTGATTACATGAATGATTTATTTCAATCAACGGCGGATTCAAATAGAGTAAATGAGACTATAAAAAAATATAATATTTTGATTGAGAATAAGGAGAAATACTATCGTTTTACGATGATATTTAACTTGCTTCATGAGCTCCTTCCGCATAATTTGTTGAAAAATGTGATTGAGGCGAAGAACCTGACAATTAATAAGTTGTTGCATATTATTCAAATATCAAATGTTACTTTGGACCATGCTGTAATGGAGAAAGTAATAGAATCTACTCGTGGTGTTTTGGAGGAGTCATTGTGGAGAGATATTGATTGGCAGGAAGATTGTAAGTATGAATTGAATTATGATGAATCCCATATTTTTGCGTTATTAAAATATTTTGTGAGAAGGGCTAGTGTTAAAAATGGAGTTGCAAGTAGGTTAATAGCTAATAAAAAAGATTTAGTGGACTTGATTTTTAATAAAGATAGTAGAGTGAAGAGTGGCTGGCGTTTTGAAATTTTTGGCAAAGATGCAGTTAGTTTGTTGAATGGTGAAAAAACGATAAAAATAAAAGATGGAAAAATTGTGTTATGATTTTTTTTAAATGAACCGCTCTGTCACGATGAGATCATACGTCTCTTTCAGAGCTTATGATGACAAAAACCTTTGATGTCATTCCAGTTGCGTAACTTGTTAGCAACGTGGAATCCTTTACAGGTTATTCCTCCATTCTGTTGAGATCCTACGCCATTATCAAAGCGAAGAAAGCTCAAGATTCGCCTTATTGATGCGGAAACATATGACCTTAACTCGGGAAGGAATGGCTCCAGAGAATGGGACAGACATTTGAGAGATTCCATCTCTCAAACCCTTCGGGCAATCCAAAAGCCCACTCCAGGGGACTGATTACTATTCAACAACTAAAGTTGTTGGTAATCCCTTGCGTAAGTCCACTGGACTTCCTCATCCATTATACGAGTTACTCGGCGAAGAATGAGGCCGAGAATCCTGTTAGCTATTTTCCAATGCATCTATAATGATTGATAAGATTCTACACCTCTTTCAGAGCCTAGGATGACAAAAACTCGTTGCAGGATGATAATCCTTTTTATTCTTTTCTATGCTTTTTATTTTGATCATTATTCATTTCATCACTATATTTAATTTTTTTCGATGGTTGTTCATTATTGATTTGTTTATTTTCATCTAGGAGTGCGTATAGTTCAGGATTTTCATCAAACAATTTATTTATCGATTGAATAAGTTCGTTATCTAGTTGCTCTATTCTTTTATTAAATTCAGATGTCATGCGGTTTGAAAGTTCTTTTAGTCTTTCTGTATCTATATTTTTAACATTATATTTTTTACTTCTTTCTACAATTTGATAAATTAAATTATAGAAATTCGTATCTTGACCAGTTTTTATATATTCATCTATAGCATAAGAAAGGAATTTTTCCATAGATGTTGTGTATTTTATATTATCTCTCTCCATGTTTTTATTTATTAATTAGTTAATATTACATATTAATATATTGATTATTAATGCAATATTAATGATATGTGCCAGACGTTAAAAAATTTATTCTATACCTTTTATTAAAGTTTTTTTGTTAATCTTCTGTAGAATAACTATTTTTTAAAGTTTGAATTGTATTATTGTAATAATTAGTTTGGTGAGTTATGGAAAAGGGAGTAAAAAATAATAGCACGATATCCACGATTGATTTAATCATGGATGATTTAATTAAAAAGTCAGGAAAAGAGATAACGTATAACAAGGACTATCAAATGAGTAAACCATCTATGTATAATTTGTGGATGATTGCAGATAAGAAGATTAGCCAATCTGAAGCATTCTTAATAGTGAAAAAGTTGAGTGATAAAAATTTTATTAAGATTTCTGAGATTGAGAAATTAACAACTGAGTTGATGAACTCTTTTAAATTAAGAATTGTTGTTCTGCCAAAGAATTGTGTTGACTCTGTACTAAGTGATTTAAAAGTTTTATTTAATTTATCAGAAGTTGAATTTGTTTTAAATGAATTTTATGAATAAAAAAAGTTTCATTGAAAATTTGAAGATAGCAGAATATTCAAAAATGAGTGAGCGCGTGTTGTTTGATCTCGAGATGTACTCTTTGCATCATTTGCAGTTATCTGTGCTGACAATAAATCCCTATAATTAATTATTATTAAGCTATATGATTCTTTCCAAAAACTTCCAAGATATTATTTATCAATCGATCATTTTTGCTGTAACGCAAATGAATCATCAATATTTAACTCCAGAACATTTATTATTCTGTGCCCTTGAGGATAAGTCTGTTGTTGATATGATGAACAATCAAATGGTAGATTTGAAGCAACTAAAGAACAAATTGTTTCATTTTCTTCAACATGATCTCAGTGATTTATCAAATAAAAATGCAAACGATAATAATGTAAATAATAGCAGAGTTGCTCTCAAATTTACTAATCACCTAGTTGTTTTGCTTGAGCGTGCAATTATTCATTCATGTGATTCAAGTAGAGATCTTATTTCTATAAATGACTTTCTTCTTGAAATGATGATGGATTATGATTCTCATGGAGGGTATTTTTTAAGAAATGCCAATATGTTTCCAATGGAATTAGTTCGTTATAATAATTACATGCGTGATATTGATGATATTAAAAATTTTAACAATATTGGCGCTGGAATGATGGGTGGAATCTATACAGGTAATCAGTTTTCTAATATCAATCCTAGCATGGGTGGTGGAATTGGTGGAAGCAAAAAAGGTGTATCAAATGATAAATCGTACGATTTTTTAACTGGCGAATCTTTCGATAGAGTTCAAGGTGGGCAGAGCAGCTCAAAGGATAAGAAAAATGGTGTTTTAGAGCAGTTTTGTATAAATTTCAACACAAAAGCAATTCAAAATAAAATTGATCATGTTTTTAGCAGAGAGAAAGAGCTTGATATGATTATAAAATCGCTATGTTGCAGGAGAAAGGGAAATTGTCTATTGGTTGGTGATAGTGGTGTTGGTAAAACAGCAATTATTGAATATTTAGCTCAGAAGATTGTTGATGAGGACAAAGATGTTCCGCAGAAATTTAAGAATGCGATAGTTTATTCTCTTGATTTGAATAGTTTGATTTCGGGAACGAGATATCGTGGTGACTTAGAAGAGAGATTGAAAAATATCATGGTTGAGATTGAAAATTCAAAGATCCCAATCATTTTGTTTGTTGATGAAATACACACTGTAATTGGAACTGGCTCTACAAATAATGGCACTTTTGATATAGGAAATATTTTAAAGCCATATCTAGCTCGTGGTGTGATTTATTGCATTGGTGCAACAACTAGAAAAGAATTTAGTCAATATTTGAGTAAAGATAAGGCATTTTTAAGACGTTTCCAACTTATATATATTAATGAACCGAACGAAGCAGATGCTCGTAAAATGATTAAAGGAATTATTAAAAATTATGAGAATTATCATAAAGTTTTATACAGTGAGAATGCAATTAATGCTGCTGTAAGACTTTCAAAGAGATATATTTTAGAGAGGCAATTGCCGGATGTAGCTCTTGATGTGATAGATTTTGCAGGTTCAATTGTTGCGTTAAATCGCGAATCTGGAAATGGCAAAACATCTGTGATTAATACGAGAGATATAGAGAATGTAATCGTGTCATTAGCAAATTTACCAAATAAGAGAATATGTGAAAATGAGGTGAAGAGAATTTTAAGTTTGGAGAGTGATTTGAAATTGAAAATTATAGGGCAGGATGATGCGATTAAAAAAGTTTGTTCCTCAATTTTGGTTCATAAAGCTGGACTCCATCATGAGAATTCAAACAAACCAATGGCCTCATATATATTTTATGGTTCTACAGGAGTTGGAAAGACAGAGTTGGCAATTCAGTTGTCAAAGTTGATGAATATGAATTTATTGAGAATAGACATGTCTGAATATTCTGAAGCACATTCAGTTTCAAAATTGTTTGGGTCACCTCCTGGATATGTTGGTTTCGATCAAAGTGGATTATTGAGTGAAGAGATTATTAAAAACCCATATACAGTTATACTGTTTGATGAGATTGAGAAATCGCACCATATGATTCATAATAGTCTTTTGCAAATTTTGGATTATGGTTTCATTACCGATAGTTTTGGAAGAAAAGTTAATTTTTCAAATACAATAATTATTTGCACTACAAATACAGCATCCAATTCAATGGATAAGATCACCCCTGGTTTTGGCAATCAAGGAAATGATGAAATTATTGAGCGTGAACTTGAAAATATGTTCTCTCCAGAATTTAGAAATCGTTTCTCTGCCATTATAAGATTTAATCATCTTGATAAAGTTGTTGTTGAGAGAATTATTGAGCGTGAGTTGGGCTTCATCAATAAATTATTTAGAAAGAAGAATATTAGTTTTGAAGTTTCTTCTTATGTGAAGAATTTGATTATAGAGAAAAGTTATAATCGTTCGATGGGTGCTCGTCCAATAGATCGAGTGATTAATGATCAGATTAAGGTGAAGTTGGCTGATGTTTTCTTATCGACTGGTTTGATGAGTGAAGCAAATGAAAATGATGACTATTTTATTGAACTTCACAATTGTGGAGATGTTATTCAAGATGATTCTTGTAAGGATTTGAAAAAAGATTCCAAAGATTCATCAAAAGAAAAAGATGTTTCAACAAAAATAAAATCTAAAGGTAGAAAGAAGAAAGATGAAAGCAGTGTTGTGATAAAGGTTGGAGTTAAAAATGGCGAGATAGTTGTTGGATAAATTATACTATATCACTAATTCTTAATGAGATCCTATGATCTTAACAAAGCGAAAGAGTTTCTTCTTGAAACGAGAGAGTCCCTTCTTAATGGGACGACATTCGAGTTACTCGGGAAAGAATGGCTCTAGAGAAGTACATGGCTAGGATGACAATCGCGGATATTGTTGTCATTCTAGTTTTTAACCTTTGTCATCCCAGTCCTAAGAAAGGACGTGTGATCTTTACAGTCTTTTCCAAATGCATTCCTAATTCCCAATAAACAAAAAATTATGTTCAAATTATGCTTACATAAGCCATTTTTATTTAATATAATAAATTTATAATAGTGATATATGAATAAAAAGAAGGATAAAATCATGGAAATTTCTTTATCATTAGTTAGAGATCTTATTAAGGAGCAGTTTCCATATTGGAGTAATTTGCATATTGAGCACGTGGAGGTTGATGGTCATGATAATCGAACTTTCCATTTAGGTGAGGAAATGTTGTTAAGATTGCCAAGTGGTGCGAAATATAGTTCGAAAGTAGAGATTGAGCAGAAGTGGTTACCAGTACTAGCTAAGAGTTTATCATTTAAGATTCCTACTCCAATTGCAATGGGTAAACCATCAAAAGATTATCCTTACAATTGGTCGATATATAAATGGATTGATGGTGAAAGTGCAAATATTGCAAAGCTTGATGATGAAGATTTGAAATCGATTGCACAAGATTTAATAAAATTTTTGAATGAATTGCATAAAATTAATACTGATGAAGCACCGATGCCAGGTACTCATAATTTTTATAGAGGGTCGCATCCATTTGTGTATGATGAGCAAACTCGTGAGATGATTGAAAAATTAGAGAATTTAATTGATGTTAATGGTGTGAAATCTGTTTGGAATAGAGCGATGAAATCAAAATGGAGTAACAGTCATGTTTGGATTCATGGTGATTTTAGTCCTGGGAACATTATTATTAAAGATAAAAAATTGGTTGGTGTGATTGACTTTGGTGGTATGGCGGTTGGTGATCCCGCATGTGATTTGACAATAGCTTGGACTTTTTTAAAAAATGAAAGTAGAAAAATTTTTAAAGATAATGTTGGATTTGATGAAGATTTGTGTATTAGAGCTCGAGGTTGGGCAATTTGGAAATCTTTATTTACAATTTTTGAGTTGAAAGATAAAAGTGTTGAGGAATTTTTGAAGCAGAAAAAGATTATTGAAGATTTGATTGAGGAAGACAAATTGTACAATGGAAAGTGATTTATTCAATTTATAATTAATTTTTATATCTAATATATTTATTGATGCCATTAACCATACTGATATCAATTTTGCTTGGCTCGAACTCTAAAGCAAAAATTTTATAACTAAATTTATGATATTCCATTGCTTTCAGAGATTTTTTGTTTAAATTCATAATATATTCATATTTTTTCCCATTTTTATCTTCAATCTGAATTGTGAGAGGTGGTAATTTTTTCTCATCATCTGAAAGATTTGTTATAACACCGTCAATTATTATATTGAAAGACTTTTCATTTGTTTGAATAATTTTTGGCTTTACGCTAATGATTTGCAACCCAGTTAGATCCTTCACACCAAAAAAAGAGAGTCCTGATTTCATAAACTGTGGTAATGCGTTATAAATATTCATTCCTCCACTCACAAAAAGCCCTAGGATTACCAGAGGCCCAAGGATTATCAGCGCATAGTTAAGAATTTTTTCTTTTAATGATTTCTCTTCCTCTTCCTCTTCCTCTTCCTCTTCTTCATCTTCATCTTCATCCTCTTCATCCTCATCTAAATATTCTTCATCTTCATACTCCTCATCATCATCTTCTTCATCATCTTCTTCATCATCTTCATCATCATCTTCATCATCATCTTCTTCATCATCTTCATCATCATCTTCTTCATCATCTTCTTCATCATCTTCTTCATCATCTTCTTCATCATCTTCTTCATCATCTTCTTCATCATCTTCTTCATCATCTTTTATTTCATCTTCGCTTTCTATATCTTTATCTTCAGTTAGATATGGTTCAGTATGTTCTTCGTCTTCTATTTTTTCTTCTTTGCGAATACTTCTTTCTTCAACTTCATCATCAATATCTTTTAATCCAGCGAATAGATCGTCTAATTCTTTATCGTCTTCCGTCTCTTCATTTTGATTATCTAATTTTATTATTTCGTCATCATCTTCAGCTTCCTCCAAATTTTCTTGTTTAATATGGTCGTTTTTAACATCGTGCGCCTGCTCAATCGCGTTCTCTTGAACGTCATTTTCTTCTCCAACACTATCATCACGTGTAACTTTGGTGTCCTCAATCTTATCTTCTGCTTCTGGAACTATAACTTTTAATAAATCATCTTCATCATAATCGAAGTCTCCTCTGTCATCATCAGCGTATTGAGATTGATCTATGAGATTTTTACCATTTACCAAGCTTGATATTTTCTCCTCATCTAATGGTTCGTTAATATTATTTTTGTGTCTCCATGTATAGCCACAATTTGTGCATTTAACTTTTATAGGTTTTTTGACTGCTTCTTTTGGTATGGCATATTCAGTATTGCATTCTGGGCATTGAATTTTAGCGTAATTTTCTTTTAAAGATTCAGTCATATTAAAAGTTGTAATAATTGCCTTCATTATATGATAAATTTATTGTTTAGCAATATTTATACTGTGATATTTGTGCGATATTAAAATTTTTCACAGTATTGACGTTTTAATAATTTATCTCAGCCATTTGTTTTCTAGTTTTTTAATTACACCATTCCTTTCTAGATTATCTAAAGCTTTGTTTATCTCAGGAATTAAGGGCGAATCTTTTTTCAATGCAACTGAGTCACCATTTATATTTTTTTCAATTACATGATATGAAAGATCTTTATCTTTTTGTGAAAATAATGCTGCAGATTGTTTTTCTAATACGATAAGATCAACATGGTTAGCCTTTAATAATTTTAATGATACTGAATTACTTTCAGAAAGAATAATTGTTATGTTATTGTTGAAATTTTTTTTTAAAAATATTTCTGTATTTGTTCCAATCACACATCCAACTCTTTTTCCAACAATATCAGATTTGCTTTTAATGGGATTTTCTTTTTTGAAAGCTGCTGCTATATAATCAAATGTATATTGTTTGGAAAAGCTAATATTTTTTTCTCGTTCCGGTGTAGATGTTACAGTTGCGACTGCATCTATTTTATTATTATGTAAAGCCGGTAGAATTGATGCCCATGACATAACATGAAATTCTGCTTTTTTATTTAATTGTTTTGCAATTTCCATATCGAGATCAACATTAAAACCTTTAAATTCATTGTCTTCCATATAGTTATATGGTGGATTTGTTGCATCGATTCCAAATCTGATTACATTATCATTTTGATGATTTTTGCATCCATTTAAAAGAATTAGTATCAACATGGCAATTAGTAATATTAAAGTTATTCTCATATTTGTTAAAAATTAAAAATTTTATAAGTTATATTAATAATTGAATGACAAAGATGTAATCAATAAAGAATTATCTGATGATTTTATGCTTACTACTATGGAATTATAAATTTATATTAGAAAAATATATGTTTGTTGTGAGATGTTATGAGTAATATTTGGTTATTATGTGATGACAGTATAAATTTTGAAGAAAGTTATAACAAACTATTAGTAAATTTATTTAAAGAAGAATTCGGAGATGATTTTGAAGTTATAAACATAGAAAATGTTATATGCTGTGTATCAGAAGATGGATTATGTGTTACAGATAAAGAAGGGAATAAAATCGAGGTTCCGAGGATTGTTTATTTTAGAATTAGAAATAATATTTCTTCTAATCAAATTTTAAATGGAATTATATTACTTCAATTTTTAGAATTACTTGGATCGCACATCATAGATTCAATCGAAGGTATAAAGAATTGTGAGAATAAATTTATACAATTATTTCTATTGAAGAAAGCCGGATTACCAGTTCCAAAAACTGTTTGTGGAACAAATATAGAATTTGAAAATGTTATTTCGCATTGTGATGTTGGTGAGAAGAGCATTATAAAGTCATTGTATGGATCTCATGGAAAATATATTTTTCTAAGTTTAAACAAATTCTCTTTGAGAAACATCAGTGGGATTTTAAATCACAAATATCTTTATCTATTTCAAGAGTATATTGAGTATTCTCATGGGAGGAGTTTGAGAGTGAATATTATAAATTATAAAATTTATAATGTTTTTTTGCTTGAAGCAAATAATGATCAAGTTCAATCAAATATTCATGGACTTTGGAATGAAGTTTTAGGTGAATTTCCAGAAGCAGAAGAACTTGCTTTAAAAGCTGCTGAGTGCATGGGATTAGATATAGCTGGTGTAGATTTATTATTTAAAGAAGATGGGAGTTTTGTGATTTGTGAAGTAAATCAAAATCCTTGTTTAGCTTGTCAGAACAAGGATGAGAATGGTGAAGAAAAAAATACTAAAATAGTTAATGATGTTCTTGATGTGTTTAAAGAGAGGTTGGAAATTTTAGAAAATAAATAATTTTTAAAATAACTTGTGTTTTGAAAAAGAATAGTTTAAAATGTAAACTACTATAACAAATATAAATAATAATATGAGCTGCATAAGCAATTTTTTATCACCAATTTCTGAAATTATTGAAGATGCAAAGAATGGTAAAATGTTTATTTTGATTGATGATGAAGATAGAGAAAACGAAGGTGATATAATTGTTTCTGCGCAACATGTTACGCCTGAGCAAATGGCAACTATCGTAAATTATACAAATGGCGTTATATGTTTGGTTATTGAGGAGGAGCAAAAAAATAAGTTAGGTTTGGAATTGCAGCCAAAAAGGGGAAGAGCTTTAGATCCTTTCTATACTGCTTTTTTAACTTCAATTGAAGCGAATGACGGTGTTTCTACTGGGAGTTCCGCTGCTGATAGAGTGACTACAATTCGTGCAGCAATTGACAAAGATGCTCATTATGACTCAATTATTACTCCTGGACATATATTCCCGATATTGGCTCATAAAGATGGATTGAAAGTGAGGCGTGGTCATTCGGAAGCGAGTGTTGCAGTAATGAAATTAGCAGGTTTGAATGAATCTGCGGTTTTGTGTGAGATTGTGAATAGAGATGGCTCGATGGCTCGTACTCCTCAATTGATTGAGATTGCAAAAGAGTTAAATATTAAAATTAGCTCGATAGAGCTTCTGGTGAAATATGTGAATGAGCTAGAGGTGATTGCTGTGCAACAAGTTATGAATAAAAGCAATGTTAAAATCTCAGAGATAGCCTAAAATAGTTTACATTGTTGCAACATTGTTGCAATTATTAAAAGAGAGTTTTTACCTTAGAGGGTTAAATATTTTGAGGATCTTTAGTGTAGCTAATATAGAGATTAAAAATGGCAAAAAGATATAGGTGCTAATATTTCAAATGAGATGAAAATATGATTTTAAATTTGTTTGAAGATTTTGTTACAAAGATTAAAAGCGAAAAGAGGTATAGAACTTTTTTTGAAATGAAGAGCTGTAGAATTCCCAGTGGGAATTCGAAAGCGATGAATGAGCCAAGAATCCCTAAGAATGGGATTCGAAATGGCGAAAAAATTAGAGACGTGGATATTTCAAATAGGTAAAATATGATTTTAAATTTGTTTGAAGATTTTGTTACAAAGATTAAAAGCGAAAAGAGGTATAGAACTTTTTTTGAAATGACACGTCTCAAAGAAACATGGCCTATTGTAAAGCATAAAGGAAGAGATGTAACAGTTTTTTGTGGTACAGATTATTTGTCAATGAGTGTCCATCCGGTTGTGACAAATGCAATTCAGGAAACTATGGATATTCATGGCGTTGGTTCAGGAGGTACGAGAAATATAGCTGGGACTTATGATTTTATTGTAGAGTTGGAGAGGGTTTTAGCAGATCTGCATGATAAAGAAGCCGGCCTAGTTTTTTCATCTGGATATTTATCAAATTTTGCATCTATAAGTGCTATCGGTAGAATTAGTGATGGGAAAATGGTCATTTTTTCTGATGAGTTAAATCATGCATCTATTATTGAAGGGATTAGATCATCTGGGTGTGAGAAAAAAATTTTCAGACATAATGACATGGGTCATTTAGAGGAATTGATCTCAAAATATCCGATTTCAGTGCCAAAGTTGATAATTTTTGAATCTGTTTATTCAATGAATGGCAGTATTGCCCCAATCGAAGAAATAATAAGAATAGCTAAGAAATACAATGCTTTGACTTTTGTTGATGAGGTGCATGCTGTTGGTGTTTACGGGAAGAAAGGCTCTGGTATTTGTGAGATCTTAAAGGTTTCAGATCAAATTGATATTATTCAGGGTAGTTTAGCAAAAGGTTTTGGCTTGATAGGTGGCTATATTACTGGACAATCTATAATTATTGATGCGATTAGAAGTTGTAGTTCAGGATTTATATTTACAAGTACGATGCCGATTCCTGTTACTGCTGGTTGCATTGCAAGCGTTAATTATTTAAAAAATAATTCGAAAGAGCGTGAATTGCATTGGGCAAATGTGGCGAAATTTTTGAAATTATTTGATGAATATGATATTCCATTAGTGAGTAACAAGAGTAATATTATGTCTGTACCAATTTTTGGAGCTGAGAAAGTTGCTGAAGTTTCGAAGTATTTATTGGAGAAATATAATATATATGTTCAGCATATTAATTATCCGACAGTAAAAAAAGGTGAGGAGAGGTTGAGAATTACGACAAATCCGAGTCATAATGATGAGATGATTGAGAGATTTGTTAAAGCGCTTTATGAAACGATGAAATTTCTAGGTGCAGAGGATTGGTCTAAAAAAGCGGAAGTAGATTTTTGTTATAACGGTATTTGCAATCAAGTTAGAGTTATGGATAGTGTAATCTGCTAGAAATTTTTTTATAAAAAATTATTTTCTCTATTTTTCCTTCATTTTCTGCTTTTGTCTTTCAATCTTACAATTTATAATTCAATCATAATATATTTTATTATTCGATCTTTGGGGGAAGTGAAGAATATAAAGAATATTGTGAATGAAAAACAATATTGTCATCCCAGGAATTTATTCTGTGGGATCTTCTCAGATATTGAGGAATGATCTGAAGGGATTTCACGCATATACTATATTGGAATGACAATTATGTAATATTTTTATAACAATAATTATTACATAATCGATTAATAATAAAAAAACATTTTAAATAATACCTGATATTGCATAATTGATTTTTAAAACAACTAATAAACACACAAAAACCCATAAAAAACAAAACTTAACAAAATTAACTAAAATATTGATCTTCTACAAAAATTATTGTATATTTAATATACATAAAATAATTAACTAGGTATTAATATGTTCGATACAAACTTTTGCGATGGAATAATTCAAATCAATAATTATGATACAAGTTGTATAATCAATTTTGATGGAATAAACACTCAAGAAGATTTTGACAATTTACATATTGGTGATCAAATCCACGTTTCATCTGTTGTCCTAAATACAAAAGAAAATATCCAAATGATTTGGGATAATGTTGATTTATACTTTGAAAAAACTGATGATTTAAATCATATAATTATACATTTTCAACCAATTGATCAAACTAAAGATATCATATTCTATACTATAGATAATAGTAAAGTTGCGCCTATAGAAATGGGGCATTTTACTCCAAATAGTTGTTTAG
>JBIKUW010000103.1:0-4757 GCA_044347385.1 Rickettsiales bacterium | reverse complement strand
ATCCTATTGTAAATATCTTGAATTAGTCATATAAACCTTAATTTTTTATCTGCGACTTATTTCTAAATCATCAGTCACAGATAACTTATCATCATTTAAATCCGGATGAATTTTATTATTTTTATCAAAGGAAAGATTATATATTATAAGTACCAGAGATATTAATAATATCGCTGATGAAAAAATTGATACATACATTAAATCATAGAATTTTATAAAATTACTTGCTAAAAAAGAGCCAGCAACCACTCCAAAATTTATTGCACAGATATTTAAAGTTGAAGCAAAATTTGGATTAACAACTGATTTTTCTATAATCTTTGCTTTGTAAAAAGGGACTAGTCCAAATCCGCATCCGCCGATAATTACGAAACAAAAAACGGATAAACTTTGAATTTTGGTCGAAAATGGCAAAACCAAATCTGCAATTAGTACTAATAATGTTATATAAATTGCAGCTGTTTTTTTATGTTGAAAATCATAAATTTTCCCTATAACTATACTTGCAGTTGTCATACCAATTCCGTAGATACTTAAAATTACCGGAAGATGATCTGCATACCTAGGCAAATAAGTTTTTACAAAAACACCCATATATGTTATTGATAAGAAAAATGCAGTGTAATTTACGAATGTTATTAATAAAGATGAAGAAACAGATTTATTACTAATAATATGTTTGATTTCTTCTTTTGTTGTAATATTTTTTGATTCTTTAAAATTTGCGTCATTATTTGGAATATAGCGCCATACCAAAGCAACTCCTGCAACACTTAATAAAGATATAAATCCAAATGCACCATTAAAGTTATGTTTTTCAGCAATATATGTACAAATCGGAACTCCTATGATATTTGCAATAGTAAATCCACCTGTGATAATTGATATTGCCAGGCATCTTTTGTCTTTTGGGCAAATTTCAAAAGCTATAACTGATGATAGACCTGAAAATGATGCGTGACCAAATGACGAGATAAATCTTCCAATTAACACAAGCGAATACGTTGATGAAAATGTGATGATTATATTTCCAACTGCGATTAGGGAAACTAAAATTACTAATCCTAATTTTCTTTTGATGTGTTTAAGTAGAAGTATTGTAACTGGTCCTGCAAACATGACACCCAATGAATATATTGACACTAAACTGTATGCTTGCTGAGTTGTAATTCCTAATTGCTTAATCATTTCAGGAAGTAGGCCAACCATTCCAAATTTTTCTGTTCCAAGAATAAAAACTATCATTGACAGAGTTGCAATTACTATGTACATCTTTATTTTTAAAAATAGATTCTACTTTTATAACATTATTTTATACTTTAATGAAATATAAATTGCGTTACATTAAAAGAATTTTATTTATTATTAACTTATTTATGAAAAATATATAAACATGTGTTTAGTTTAATGCTTATTTAAAATTCAAAATATTTTATAGGATGACAGTATAAGGTTGTTGTTATTCCAGTCGAATGCAATGAGACGTGGAACCTCGTTAGCTCTGAGAAATGTTCTGCTGAGATCCTACGCTCTTAGCAAGTACAGAGCTAGGATGACAAATATAAAGTTACCGTCATCCCAACATGAAATACGTGGGATCCATTCAGTTTCTTTTGAATACATTTCCTAATGATTGATAAGATACTATGCTTTTATAAAACGAGAAAGTAACATAGGTTGCGACACACGAGTTACTTTGCGAAGAATGAGACTGAAAAAGCTAGGATGACAACTACTTAATAAATTCACTCACATTAATCTATTACACATATTAAAAACAAATATAAAAATAGGAAAAACAATTATAAACTTTAAAAATCAACTAATAATTTACTAAAAATTTATTGATTTCGAAAAAAATATCACTATAATATAAGAAATATTCAGAAATTATTATTTTGGTAATGATTTTTATCAAATTTTGGTAATTTAAATACTAAAAGTTGTTTATTTTATTGTTTTTTTTGTTTATACTACTATAAGTTGATGAACGGTTAATTGTTTTTAAAGACGCTTAATCAAGTTTTTTTTATTAATGGTATTTTTTATGGTAGTTATTTCCCAATATTATTATCAAATTTTAAACTATGTTACTCCAATTGTTTCTGCGTCGTGCAACAGGGAATTTATTCAACATTCTCAGAATACAGTGCAATGGTCTGGGGTTTTATTATCTGGAGCTGAGATGCCGACTGTTTGCTCTCTTTCCCCAAAAGATGGTGCTATTCTAGTTGCTTCATTTACGCATGAAATTGAAAGAGCAATGAGCAACAACTTACACCCTCATGATTTTCAAAGCTATAGTTTGTACAAACAGGCTTCTCATATTAGAAGTTCTGAAATCATGGCTGATATTATGGTAAAATTAAAAATTCCTGCTGAAATTGCAAATGAAATTATTAAAATAATTAAAAATTCGGCTTCTTTGGCTGATTGTGATGAAAAGACATTGATTGTTCGTGAAGCAGATGCTTTATCTTTCTTCTCTTTATCGTTACCATTCTTTTTTGTGCATCGCTTGTCAGATAAAGTTTTGCAAGATATTTGTGCTTGGGAATTTAAAAAATTAACACCACGCGCTCGTAAACATTTATCTCGTTTAAAGTTTACAGATTTGCGTTTGAAATATTACGTAAATGCAATGTTTTCCGAAGTTTTTGCTTAGTTTTTATCTATTGGAAAGAATTACTTTCTTTCAACACAATTTTCTTTTCGATATGTAAGAGTTTTTGGAACATAATATGCATTTGGATCTATATTTTGTACTAAAACCCTTAATATATCTAATTTTTCATTCTTATTTTCAACATTGCAACAAGCATAAAATTTTGATGACAAATTATTTTCCACAATCTTCATACTTAATGATTTTATATCACATTGATAATTTACTAGAATCTTTGTTAAATTATGATTTTCATTTCGAATAGATTTAACAATCTCTTTATGATCTTCATCAATGAAATAAAAATTATCTAAAGTTGTTTTTAAAACATTTTGTGATTCAGTTGTCTCACATTTTTTAGCAGAAATAATGGATATTGATGTTATATAATTAAGTGACGATCTATAATCATCTAGACTGCAGTTATTATTTAAAATTAGTTCTTTTTTTATTCTTTCATCAATAAGCAAATTATTAATAAAATTATTTGTTCTTTCAATGAAAAAACTTTTTTCCTTGCTTGCATATTTAAAAACTTCCATTAAAAAAGATTTATCTGGATTATTACTATTCTTAATATGAGGATTCGCACCATTATTTAATAGACATTCTATTACTTTAATTTGATCATCTCTCGCACTGCTATAAAAATTCTTACTAAGAGATAAATATAAAGCTGTTATTCCAGATTCATTTAATAAATTAATATCATTTCCATTTTTCACATAATCTGTTATTTTGGTAATATCATTTGGATGTACCATAACATGGTACAGAATACTATGAATTGTTTCTTTTTTTGTTTGTTCCATATTTTTATCCTTATATTAATATATCCTATATAATAAATAAATTTGTTTACTAAAGCAAATTTATTTAAATCAATATAACAATATTGATTATCAAATTCTATCTTTAATGTTAATTTAATATATAATAATTTTTTATATAAAGTTATAAATTTTTTAATGCAAGATTCACAAATTCATATTTATAGCGATGGCGCTTGTTTGAAAAATCCTGGCCCTGGAGGTTATGCGGGAATAATTTTGTTTGGCGATAAAATGAAGATCATTTCTGGTTTTTCAAAAGATACAACAAATAATCGTATGGAGCTTTTTGGAGCGACTGAGTCTTTTAGTTATTTTATGGAAAATAATTTATTGAATGAAAAAATCTCTATTTTTACTGATAGTCAATATGTTAAAAATGGTATTACGAGTTGGATTTTTAATTGGAAAAAAAATAATTGGAAGACTGCAAATGGTGCTTCAGTAAAAAATCAGGATCTATGGGAAAAATTGCACAATCTAAACTTTAATATAAAGCCAGAATGGAATTGGGTTAAGGGTCATAGTGACAATTTATATAATAATGTTGTAGATTTTGTTGCAACTAGTGTGGCAAGAAATCAGAGGTTATTTAGTTTAAAAAACGATCACGTATTGTTGTTGGAAAAGTTTTCAGAAATGTCGAAGTTTTTGATTATTGAGTAACATTAATTTGGTTTTGTCATCCTAGGAATTTCTCTGGAGCCATTCATTCACGAGTAACTCGAATGATGGATGAGGAATTCCATTGTACTTACGCAAGGGATTATCAACAACTTTAGTTGTTGAATAGTAATCAGTCCCCTGGAGTGGGTTTTTGTATTGCCCGAAGGGTTTGAGAGATAGAATCTCTCAAATGTCTGTCCCATTTAAGAAGGGACTCTCTCGTTTGACGCAAGCTTTCTAGCGTTCATTTCATTCACTAGTCTAACTTACAATATCGTCGCATTAAGCGACTTGTTCGTTTCAATAAGCGACTCTTTCGTTTTTTAGTCTGGAATGACATCAATGGTATTGTAATCCTAGTCACGTACCTGTTAGTGGTGTAGGATCTTATCAGGAATTAGGTATTCATTCGGAAATGACTGAATAGATCCAACGTGTGTGCCACACTGGGATGACAATGACTAAAGTCTGGAATGACAACAACTCTCTAAATTGTCATCCCAGTGTAGAATCCCCTTCAGAATATTCCTCAGAGCTAACAAGATCCACGCCTACTAAGGTAGTCTGGGATGACAAGTTAAAAAATACTGGAATAA
>JBIKUW010000046.1:0-9510 GCA_044347385.1 Rickettsiales bacterium | reverse complement strand
ATTTAATTATTTTTCCTGCTTCCAGCCCATCAACTGCCTCCAATAAAATAAAAAACAAAGCAAAACCTTTATTCTCAGAGCAAAATGTCTATTAATTCGGTCTCAAACCCGTCGAATTCGGATTCAAAAACTCTCAAATTCTCCATTCAAATCCTTGAGGGTATCTTTTTCTCCAACAAGACTGAAATCTTCAATAATCCCGATAATCCTAGAGTTTCTGATGTTTTAAAAGGCAAGATTCTTACTCTTTTGAATGGATTTGTGTCTTGTGGGAGAAAATGGCTTAAATTAATAGAGAATTTTAAAAAAGTAAATGAGAAGGAAGAGTCTGTTCAAAAATATCATTCCTATGTTCGTCAAAGCGAGGTCAAAATCTTTAATCTTCTGAAGAAGCTAGAAGAATCAAATGATCAAGATTTGGAAATATTTCTTGGAAAGATTAAAGATGTAAGAATGCAATTTAAGTTGTTAAGAGATTTTATTCATTTTAAAATAAAATATTATAAATATTCGGAGGAGCATGATGAATTTTTTGAGAAGAGAGGGGAGAATTTTGATTTGGAAAGGAGCTGTGAAGGTAGAAAAATTGTGCAAAATAGGGAGTTGATTGAGGATTTTGTGATGAAATTTGGGAAATCAATCGGGCGTGATGATGGGCAAATTGGAAAGGCGATTGAGCGTGTTGGAAGGAAGATGGGGATGGTTGGAAAGGCGGAAGTGCCGGAGAATAGGGAGGTTAAGGAGAGATTTGTGGCGGATATGATGAGGACGAAGGCGGAGAGGAAGGAGGATAAGAGGGGGTTTTATAGGAAGAAAAGGTTAGAAAAACTTAACAAACCTTGCGAAGCACCATAACCCTCTCAATTCCAAGAAGATCATTTGTAACAGAATGAAGTTGAAGAAAGAATGGAATCCTGATTTTATTAAAATTTTTGTCCACTTCGAAAAACAAAAATCCATCTTTTTTCAAATACTTTTTTGAAAGAGAAATAATCTCATGGTAAGATTTCAGGCCAAAATCATTAGCAAACAAAGCGCTCTTTGGCTCAAAATGAACAACATCGCGCATCAGAATTTTCTTATCATCTTTCGGAATGTATGGTGGATTGCTTACAATAAAATCAAACTTTTTTCTTCTATTTAATTGAAAATCATTCCAAGAAATGTTTTTCAAAATACATTTTTTACTCAGATTCAAACTTTTCGCATTTTTTTTAATTATTTTTGATGCATTTGTACTTTTCTCAATCAAAAAACATCTAGAATTTTTTAATTCCTTCAACAAAGATAAACCAATGCAGCCAGTACCAGAGCCAAAATCTCCAAATAACAAATTTTTGGAATTTCCGTAAATTTTCAGCACTTCTTCAATCAAACACTCAGTCTCTGGGCGCGGTATCAAGGTTGATTTGTTTACGTAGAACCGATCTTTCCAAAATTCTCTGTATCCAATAATTTGCGAAATTGGTTCACTATCGCTCCTCCTAAAAATTAGTTCGCGATATTTTGAAAACAACTTTTGATCAAAAATCAAATTCTGATTCATCAAAATATCTATTCTACTTTTGCCCAGAAGATTTGCTAAAATCAATTCTGCATCAATTACAAAACTTTCAATTTTCCTCTCTTTCAGAAAAGATATTCCAAAATTCAAAAACTCTCTTATTTTAAACATTCTATTCTAAACATTTCGTGAAATAACAAAGTCTATTAATTCATTCAGAAGGTCGTAATATGGCTGTTTGTCGCGCAACATGTAAATCGAATCTTTTGCTAACTTTATGTATTCCATCATATACTCAGACACTGAATCAGAAATATTATACTGTTTCATCATGCCAATAATTTTCTTTAATGAGGCTCTGCTGTATCTAACATTTGTCCATAATTCATCATTCCAAACATTTTCCATTCCACGCTCATGCAAAATATTTTTTAAAAGAATAACAGGCAAGGTCATTTTCTTTTCTTTATAATCAATTCCTATAGGTTTTCCAAGGGCTTTGCTTGTTCCTAAATAGTCTAGTAAATCATCACCTATCTGAAATGCGATACCAAGGTAATGTCCAAAATTTTTTAAAGCTTCAATCTCCTCACTTGAAGAATTCAATAAAACTGGAGTAATCATCGTTGCAGTTGCAAAAAGCATTGCAGTCTTTGATTCTATAATTGAAATGTAATTTCTGTAGCTAAGATCATCACCATTATTATAAATTAATTGTCGAATTTCACCATCAATTAAAACTGAAGATGCTTCAGACATTAAATTACTAATCTCAAAATTATTCACAGAAGAAATTAAAGAGAATGCTCTGCCTAACAGGAAATCCCCAGACAGTACGCAAACTTTGTTTGACCAAATTTTATTTGCAGAGCTCATTCCTCTTCGTCTTGTATTATTGTCTATTACATCATCATGTAGTAAAGTTGCGTTGTGAATCAATTCTATCGCTGCTGCAACCTTAACTAATGATAAACTAGAGCAATTGTAAATCTTTCCGACCAGTAATGCCAGCAAAACTCTTATTCTTTTTCCATTCATTTTTTGAATATGCTGAACCACGTCGTTCAACAAAAAATTATCCCCAAAAACATTCTGTTTGATGACAGAATCC
The DNA here is from genome assembly GCA_044347385.1 of Rickettsiales bacterium. Classification (GTDB taxonomy): domain Bacteria; phylum Pseudomonadota; class Alphaproteobacteria; order Rickettsiales; family CAIPFW01; genus CAIPFW01. The sequence continues at coordinate 6,895 of JBIKUW010000046.1, read as the reverse complement.
AAATATTTTAACTCTTCAGAAAGTATTTTATTAATTTTATTTAAAATATTACTCATACTTTTAATAATGGATTAATTTATTATCAAGTCATATATAATTACATTTTATTTCAAAATACACAACTGCAAAAATCATTTAACAAAAATTAATCTTGGAATTTTAAGGTTATATCTATATAAGGATTATCTCTTCATCAATATTTGTCATTCCGGTGTTATTAGTATTGTCATCACAGATTGCGTAGTAGGCGTTGGATTTTATGAGGTGTGAGAAATGTTCTTCTGAGATCCTACGAGATGAATCTCTAGGATGGCAAACTGCTGTGTCATTCCAGTTGCGTACTTGTTAGCAACGTGGAATCTTGTTAGTTCTGAGTAAGGCATTCCTAATGATTGATGAGATCCATACGCCGTTAACAGGTACGCGGCTAGGATGACAACACTATTTTTTGCATTCCTAATTCCTAACAAGATCGTACGCTTTTGCAAAGCTAGGACGACAAATACTTTATGTCTAGAACGAAAATGTTAATTATAGTATGGCAATATTGTTTTCATAACCAGTTGAATAATTAAATATTTTTAATATATTTGAATCATTAAGATCTATTTTTAGATATATGCGCCCTACGATTGCAATTTTATCAACGGAAAATCTTCTTCATAATGTTGAGACGATAAGAAATTTAGCTCCAAAATCAAAAATTATATCGATGTTGAAGGCGAATGCATATGGCCATGGAATTAGATCAACTGCCCTGAGAATACAGGATAAAATTGATATTATAGGAGTTTCCTCAATTGATGAGGCGATAATGTTGAGGAAAATCAATATTAAAGCAGAAATTATTCTGATGGAGGGTTTGTTTTATCATCATGAAATATTTACATCATCTGCAGAGAATTTTCACATTGTGATACATCATGATGAGCAATTAAAATGGCTGGAAGCAAATTCTTATTTACCAAATGCTTTAAATGTATGGCTAAAAATTGATACTGGGATGAGTAGACTCGGTTTTAAAATGGACTCTGAAGAAGATATCAATCACATTGAGACTATATATAATAAATTGAAAAAGAATAAATATGTTAGGCAGCCAATAGGAATTATGTCCCATTTTGCTTGTTCCGACGATGAGAGTCATGAATTAAATCAAAGGCAAATAGAAAATTTCAAAAAAATTTGTAACGTATTTGAATCTAGGGGTGAAAATATAATTAAAAGTCTTTGTAATTCCGCCGGCATTGTCAATTTTCCTTCAGAACATTATGATTTTGTGAGGCCTGGATTGATGCTGTATGGAGTTTCGCCAATGGAAAATAAATCGCCTTTAGAGTTAAATTTGAAGCCAGTCATGCACTTGCAGAGTCAGATTTTAACTACAAAAACTATTAGGAAAGGAGATAGTATAGGATACGGTGCTGCAACGATATGTGAAAATGACACTAGAGTAGGGATAATACCAATTGGATATGGGGATGGGTACAGTAGAACATTTAAATCTGGAACTCCTGTTCTGATCAATAATAAAGTTTGTAAATTGTTTGGAAGAGTGTCAATGGATATGATTACCGTTGATATAACAGATCATGATGAGATAAAAAATGGCGATACAGTAATACTTTTTGGAGAAGATTTAACAATAAATGACATAGCGAAGTATAGTAATTGCGTACCTTGGGATTTATTGACGCCACTTCAATCAAGAGTGACATTTCAATGGACTGCTTACTAATTTTTTTTGGAATAATTGGTTTTTTATTTTAACCAATTATTTTCACTTAAGCCAATATCTCCAAACCACTTTTTTTCTAATTTTTTTATTACACCTTTTTTCTTCAAATTATCTAGAGTTTTGTTAACTTCAGAAGTTAAAGCTGAATTTTTTTGAGTAGCGATTGCTGCGCCGTTTTTAATTCTTTGAACTATTTTATATGAAAGATCAGAGTGTTTTTTTATGAAGATTGATGCTGCGGATGCTTCCATAAGAACTGCATCAACATATTTTGCCTTTAATAATTCAATTGATAGTGGATCGCTATCAGAAAATATTAGTTTAACATCATTTAAATTTGTTGTTGCAAAAACTTCTGGTGCACCACCAACTGTGACAGAAATTTTTTTATTATTGAGATCAGATTTGCTCACGATTTGATCGTTTTTTCTAAAAACTGCTGTAATATAGTCGAAATAATATGGGTCTGAGAAATCCACATTCTTTTTTCTTTCTTCTGTTATCGTCATTACTCCAAGTACATCAACATGATTGCTATTTAGTGCTCCGATCATGTCAACCCATCTCATTATGTAATATTTTGGAGTTTTGTTTAAAGATTTTGCAATTTCATTATCTAGATCAATGAGAAAACCACTTATTTGTCCATTTTCAATATAGGAATATGGAGGCGCCAAAACATCTATTCCAAATCTAATGACATTATGATTTTCATTTTTTTTACAGCTGCAAAATAACAATATGGCGAATATTGCAAGCAATCTCATACATAAAATATTAATTCAATAACATGAAATTATATTTTCTTGATTATTTTTGATTAAGGGAAGCATTGAAAGTTTAAATATAGATGTTTTTTTAAAGATGATGAACATGTAAAGAATATTTCTTAATTTTTGATCAACAAAATAAATCGTTTTACTCGATAATATTTATTTCATAATTAGATTATATTCTCTAGTAGCTTTTTGTTTTCTTAAATTTATGAATGGTATCAAAATAAATATTGATGAGAAATTTATAGAGTTTTTATTTGGTAGCGAGCAGTCTTATAAATTGATGTCAGAGAAATTAATTTTGATAGCAAATTCTTTCGTGATAATGGATATTTACAGATTTCATTTGAATGAGGTGGATTTAACGGTACGTTTTTCAATTAAGGATTCAAAGATTTTTTTATACGAATGTTGTGAAGAGTTGTTATATTATCTTTTTTCCAATTTGAGAGCTATAGATAGGGCTGTTTTGGATTATGGTCTGAGAAAGGGAATAAATATTCTAAATTCAAAGAAATTCCTATTTATGATTCCAAATCAAAGAAAATTTCTTATCGATATAAAGGATAAATATATTATTTTAATGCCAATACATAATGAGGATTTCTGTTCGAATGAGAAAATATATGAATATTATAAAAATATCTTTGCAATTACGATGCAGTCTTTAGAGGGTTTTGTCAGGAGTAGATTGGAGATTGATGGAAAGAAAATCAGAATTGAATATTATGATGCTATTGATCAATTTTTTTACATTATGCGAAGAATGTTAAGTTCCCCAAAGCTATTTGATCAAAATTTTTCAACAAAAGAGTATTTAAATTCTTTAGCGAGATTTATTATTAAGCACACCGCTATTCAGGAGTTAAAAAAGCTTGATGTTGAGTGCAATTACGATCATCCATTGAATGATTATAGATATTTGACCTTGATGACATATAAATTATTTTCTAAATTGTCGTATAATGGTGCGATAGAAAATTTAGATCATAATGATGTGATGCAGCTTGCAGATGCAATGACTTATGAAAATAATTTTGAGAAAATGCCAAATATTATTGCTGATTGTTATAGTAATTTAAATAAAGTTCTTCCATTTAAAACTTTAGAAAAAATTTTGAAAAGGCAGAAGAATGTAGAGTATTATTTTTAATTAGCGAAGAATGAGAGAGTAGCATTGTCATTCCAGTGCTTTTTAATTTGCCATTTCAGTTGCACAAAGTGAAAAGTAAGTTGTCATCCCAATGCCTTGGCACGTGAGATCCAATGAGGTGTGAGAAATGTTCTGCTGTTATTCCAGACTTGAGTCATTGTCATCCCAGTTGAACAAAAGTGAAACGTGGGATCCTTTCAAGCATTAGAAATGTTCTTAAGGGATCATACGTTTAATAACAAAGCAAAGAAGTTCTTTCTCAAAGCTCAAGAGTCGCTTCTTAAAACGAGAGAGTTCCTTCTTAAATGTGACAGACATTTGAGAGATTCTATCTCTCAAACCCTTCAGGCAATACAAAAGCTCACTCAAGGGGACTGATTACTATTCAACAACTAAAGTTGTTGGTAATCCCTTGCGTAAGTCCACTGGACTTCCTCATCCATCATTCGAGTTACTCGGGAACGAAGAATTCTTTAGAATTCGTAGTGAGGCCGAGAATCCCTTCAGTCGTTTTCAAATACATTCCTAATTCCTCACAGGATCCTATGTTTAATAAATTAAACTAGGATGACAATTATTTTGCATTCCTAATTCCTTCTAAGATCCTGCGTTCCTAACAGGTACAGAACTAGGATGACAACACTTATTTTCTAATTAATAGTAACTGATGGTATACATACACCAATAATAGGTATGCGGCTAGGATAACAAGAATTTTTAACACAATTGTAATTATTATAAAAACAATTTGTTTTTCTTTATTTGTTTTGCATTTCTTTTTAATTTTGGTATCATTTTTATATAATTAATGATATTTTTAATTTTATATGAACAACTTAGTTGGAAAAAACGCTCCGGAAATTTGTTTAGAAGGAGTTGATAGCAAGGGTAATTTCATTCAGGTATCTTTGTCAGACAAATTGAAAAAATATGAAGGCGTAGTACTGTTTTTTTACCCTTTGAATTTCACTTTTGTATGCCCTACAGAATTAATCAAATTACATGAAATGTTCGATCAATTTCATGACAGAAGAATTCTGCTATTAGGTATAAACACAGATTCTAAATATTCTCACGCTGCTTGGAGAAATGTTGATGTTGCAAAAGGCGGATTAGGAGAAATTGGCTACACATTACTTTCTGATTACAAAAAAGATGTAAGTAAAAGCTATGGAGTTTTGTGTGAAGAAAGAGGAGTAGCTTTCAGAGCAACTTTCTTCATTGACAACAAAGGTATTGTAAGGCATCAATCTGTAAATGACTTACCAATTGGTCGTAATATCGATGAAATCTTAAGAATTGCTGATGCTTGGAAGTTTCATGAAAAAAATGGAGAGGTTTGCCCTGTTAACTGGAAAAAAGGAGACTCTGGGATGGAGGCAACTGAAGAAGGCTTAGAAGATTATATTGCATCAAAAGCAGCTGATAGCGAATAAATTCATAATCTATATATTTCTATAAAAGTTGAACTAGTATTACATCAAAATAGTGCTGTCATCCTAGTTTAGTACTAGTTATTAAACGTAGGATCTTGCTAGCTCTGAGGAATGTTCTGAAGGGATCACACGTGCGTGCCACACTGGGATGACAATTTACTTTTCACTTCATTCAACTGAAATGGCAAGGATAAAGTGTCATCATAGTTTAATTTATTAAATGTAGGATCTCAGCAGAGCATTTCTCAAACTTCAATAGATCTCGCGTCTCATTTTGTTCGACTGGGATGACAGGAAAAAAACTTGAAGGATCGCACACCTCTTCCAAAGTATGAAATGATAAATTGAAAAGTACTGGAATGACAAAACTAAGAATTCTAGAACGGCAAGATCTTAGTGTATATTTATTAAATCAGCGATATTTGACCTAAAGCGTCTTTTGTAATGATATTTTTCGCTTCAAGCTCTGATATTGCAATTAGTATAGAATTAAAATAAACATCTGGAAGAATTGATGATAAATCGCTTAAATCGATATTTGTTTTTCCATTTATCGCGCTAATAATTCTAGTTTCTAGGTCATTTAATGTTGAGAAATCTATATTGTTGAAAAGAGAGTTTTGTTTTAAGAATTCCTTCTTGTCCTCGATCGTTGTTGAGAAAATGCTATTGTAATCAATGTGATTACTGGTCTGCAATTCATCCATTATATCGTTTATATCTCTTACCATAGTTGCGCCGTCCTTGATGAGTTGATTCGTGCCAGAGGATCGATTGTCAACAGGAAAGCCTGGGACTGCAAAGACTATTCTATTGTATTTAGCGGCTTGATTAGCGGTGATCATTGAACCAGATTTAATGTCAGCTTCAACAATTAGAGTCCCAAGAGAGAGCCCAGCAATGATTCTGTTTCTGCGAGGAAAGAAAGATGGCTTTGGTTTTTGATCGAATGGTAATTCGCTTATAATAACTCCATCTTTTTGAATAATTTCGTAGGCTAGTTGTGTGTTTGGATAAAAGTTTGAAAGTCCAGATCCTATTACGGCAATTGTATTTCCTTGATTTTCTAACGCTTCTTCATGAGCTGCTTCATCGATACCATTTGCCAGTCCTGAAATAATGGTGAAATTTCTTTTTACTAATTCCTCTGTGATGTATTGAGTGAATTTTTTTCCTAATATTGAGCAATTTCTTGAACCAACGATGCTGACAGACCTATTTTTTTTGTATTTAGTTTGTGAAAGATCGCCTATTACGCTTATAACCGGAGGAAAGTCATTGATTAACTTAAGCAACCAAGGGTAGTCTGGATCTTGATATGTGAGGACTTGTCCATTTATTTTTTCTAGTTGTGAGATTTCCTTCAAGATTTCGGATTTTTTTGGTAATAAAAATCTTTTATCATCCTTGATTGAGTCTAGCGCTAATTCCGCATTGTTATTATGCATCGACATTAGGCGGAAAAAATTAGTTTGGCCAAGTTTTTCAGTTCTCGCTAATCGAATTAAACTCAACTTTTGATTGCTAATCATACAAATGTATAATTTATAATTGTATTTAAGAATATTTTAACACATAAATAATCAAAGTAAATAAAGATTTTAATATAAGGAAATTTTTTAATAATATTCTTACAAAGTTTTGCAGTTTTTTAAAAAGATTCTCCTGATTGTCTATATTCTCCAACACCCAACTCCTCCTCAGATCCAAACGAAATCAAACTACTCCTCCTTTCTCTTCTAACTCCACTTATCGCATCATTTATTCCTCTATAAAGCTCTATTTCCTTGTT
>JBIKUW010000045.1:0-9596 GCA_044347385.1 Rickettsiales bacterium | reverse complement strand
GTTTATTATTCCAAAAACTTTTTGCCTTGTTGAGATAAAATTTTCTTGTATTGATAGTTGTTTTTTTAGCAATATAAACATTATTGGTCCATATATTATTATGAAAAACATTATTATTAATGCTGATGTTGTATTTACTTGAAAAACGAAAATCATACCCATTATCACAAGTAGCGTGTCTGCTAATACTCGGAAAAAAGAAGTTGTTATTTGATTAAAACTTTCAGAGTCAGAAATTTTATTTGATATTTCACCAGAAAGATGTGACTCAAACCAATGTAATGAATGCATCATAACCCTTTGATACATGTCGTTAATTACTTTTACGTACATTGATGGTTTGTATTTAATATCAAAAAGTCTTCTTATGAAATATACTCCATGCTGCATCAATTTATATATTATAAATGTTATCAAGAGTGTGTTTATAGCTTCGTTGTGATGAATAACAATTGAATCAAGAATTTTTCTGATTTGGAAGCTAACATTGATTTCAAATATACTTGCGAACAGCGCTATTAGAACAATAGCAGTGAAGTAGATTCTATATTCTGAAATGAGAGATTTTATGTATTGTCCAAATGTTATTTTGTGATTCGTGATTATATTCATCTATTTATATTTTTAAACAGAGGCTTAATATTATCACGTAATTCTTAAACTGTCATCTTATTTTTTCTTCGTTCTTATTGTAATTCTGAGCGCCTGCACTATTGAACATGAATGGGCAGATCTCATGTTTACTTTGAGCTTTTTCGTTTTTCTCGTTTGACTCTATCATTAATCCAAATCTATTATTAATTTCTACTCCATTTGAAAAATATAATGAATTAGATAAACAGAAGTTTCTGGCCATTATTGTTTCAATTTGGTTATCTATCTCAGATTCTTGGTTTGTCTTATTATTATATTTGTAAATTGAATTTCCATAGAGACTGGTAATTGTTATGTATTCGATTATTTGGTTTATGTTAAATAATGAGCAAAGAAGAAGGCTTTGATTTTTTGGAGAGCAATCAAGTGGAGCCCATACTTTTTTTTGTATAATCATTGATATTTGAATATAATGCATCATTAAGAACGTTAACAACAATGCTGTTAAGCAAATCATATAAAAAGTGTTGGAGACAGATTTATAAGGTTCAAGATTTAAGAAATTTCTTGTTATAGTATTTTGAGATCTCTCTAATATTGTCAATGTTATGTATGGTGTGACAAACAGTATGCTTAATAAAATACTTGCTGAAGTTAGTTTACAATATTTTGATTTTGTTTCTGAAGAAAATTTTATTGGGTCTTTTTTATATGTTATAGGAGATTCATCTAATCTTTTATCTTCCCCGTTTTTATCTTTAACGAATTCTCCTTTTTCATTTTTTTGGTATTTTGGATCATATGCTTTTATTGTGAACTTATTTTTGCAATACATATGCCTTATTTCCCTATATGTAATGATTCCTTGCAATAATTTACACATAAAGTTTAAAAAACAGAAACTAAGGAATATTCCCATTTTTAGTGCAAAAGACAGATCTTTGTCTAGTTTTGATAACAAATTACTAAATATTGATATAAAGAAAAAGATTGGAGTTATAATCATTAATAAAAATGAAATAACTTTAAATGGAAATAGAGCCTTTCTGAGTCGAGAAGCTTTAAACTTCAATGAATAATCTTCTTCTGTTTTTATCAATTTATTTTTTTCTTCCATTTTTTATTTTTTAAATAATTTATTTTTAGTTAAATGATAAAGGATTTTTATCAAAAACTCAATTTTTTTTATTAGAAAAGATAATTTCTCTTGTTATTAGAAAATAATGTGATATTATTTTTTTGCATATGTGAGAAGCATATTTGGAGAGATGGCCGAGTGGCTGAAGGCGCCCGCCTGCTAAGTGGGTATAGGAGTAATCTTATCGAGGGTTCGAATCCCTCTTTCTCCATTCCATTGATAATTTTCAGTGTAAATGTCTACAATTTTTAATTGATGGTTTTGAATTCATGAGAACAATCGTTATTGTTTAATTAAAGATTAAATTTAAATTTCAAAATGTTTCTAAAATCAGAGCATTAATTTATTTTTTAATTAAAAAACTTAAAGTAGGATTTTCTTATGAAGAATGTTATATTGCCATATATATGGCTTATTGTTTTAATTGTTGGTTTGCCACAATTATCTGAGACTGTGTATACTCCATCATTGCCAGAAATATCGATGTTCTTGAATACAACTGGTAGCATAATAGAATATACCTTAACTATTTATCTTTTTGGTTTTTCAGTAGGGACATTTTTTTGGGGATGTTTTTCTGACAGGTTTGGTCGTAAACCATCTGTGTTATTAGGTTTGATCGTTTTTATAATTGGTTGTGTTTTGTGCTTCAAGTCAGAATCCATAGAATTATTGATGATAGGAAGGTTTATACAAGCATTTGGAGGCAGTATTGGAAGTGTCGTTGGGCAGGCAATTTGTCGCGATGCATTTCATGGTAATGCAATTGGAAGGGTTTACTCAATCATTGGAACAGCATTATCAATTTTTCCCGCATTAGGTCCGATAATAGGAGGATTTATTGCTGAAAATTTTGGATGGCAGAATATATTTATATTTCTGATATTGTTTGCAATTTTGCTTTTCGCATTTGTATGTATTTTTTTATCTGAAACGCATAAATATGAAAAAGATAATGTCACTTCAATCAAAAATGTTTTTTTGAGTTTGATTAGTGATAAGAAAGTTATTGGATTTGCAATTATTGTTGCTGCTTCTAATGGCATAGGTTTTAGTTATTTCGCTGAAGGGTCTTTTTATCTTATTTCCTTGCTTGGGTTGAGTCCAAGTCAATATGGAGTTACCTTTGTTTGTATTGCATTTGGCGCAATGTTTGGTGGAATTACTTCTAATAGATTGCACAGCAAAATTTCGTCTTACGAGATAATGAAATTCGGTATTAAGATAATTTTTATCTCAACGATAGCATTTAGTGTTTTATCTATAATACATTCAAAATTTTTGCATTTTTCAAATAAATGGATGATTTTGATAACTGTCTCATCTCAAATGATTACTATGTTTGGTATTTGTATGACAACAAGCAATGGTTTAGCGTTATCTTTAGTTGATTACAAGAAGTCACGTGGCACTGCTTCAAGTTTATTTGGATTTTTATATTATTGCTTGATTGCAATTTTTACTTTTGGAATGGGCCTGCTACATAATGGAACTTTGTTATCGATGCCAATATATTTTCTTTGTATTTCAATAATAATGCTATTTGTTCAAAGGAGAATTACAAATAAATATTTTGAGGCTGAGGTATAAATTAATTGAATGTTTTTTTAACAAAAATTCTTATAATTGAAAAAATTTTTTTGGTTATGAGATGATTGTTGATCAAATTTTATGGACTGCATGCATTACTCCATTTGAAGATTCTGGATTTAGAGTGGATTACAAGAGTTTTGAATATATTCTTCGCATGCAAGAAAGAGCTGGAAATGGAATTTTGGTACTAGGAAGTACAGGAGAAAGTCTTTCAATTGACGAAAAGGAGAGAAGGGAAATTTTGGAGTTTGTTTGTGGGTTAAATTTAGGGGCTAAAATAATGTGCGGCGTTCCAAGTTACAATTTATTTTCTGCAATGGATTGGATAGAATTTTGCAATGATATGCCAATTAATGGATATCTGATGGCGACTCCAATGTATACAAAGCCTGGTATCAGTGGACAGACCGAATGGTTTAATAGATTATTGAATAAATCAAAGCATGAAGCAATGTTATATAATATTCCTGGTAGAGCAGGAATAAAATTGCATTCTGAAGTTGTTAAGAACTTAAAAGATCATGAAAATTTTGTTGCGCTGAAAGATTCCAGTGGAGTTGTAGATAGTTTGGTTGAATATAAAATAGCTGCTCCAAATATTAGTATTTTTTGTGGAGATGATTATATGATGCCATCTACAGCAATTGAAGGTGCTGCTGGTTTAGTGTCAGTTATATCTAATGCTTTTCCAGATGAGACAAGAAAATATGTTGAATATGCGCTAAGAGGTAATAAGATGAAATCAAAAATATGGTGGCAAGCTTGTAAAGCACTTTTTGCTGCCAGTAATCCAATACCGATTAAAGCCTTAATGAAAGACATTGGATTGATTAAGAGTGATGATGTGCGGTTGCCATTGAGTTTAGAAGATTTAGTAAACAGAAGTGATCTTATGAAGTATTTTGATCTCATAAAAGATTGGGGTCATAATTTAAAAGATGAAATATAGTATGAGTAGAGTAGATGTAATAAGAGGATTGTTTGAGCAAATTTCTTACAAGAATGCGAATTCAAAGCCGATATTTTTTCAAACATCATTAAATTCTTATGCTGCCCATGATAAGTTTCTTTTTATTAAAGTTCCAGATTTAAGGAAAATAGCAAAACAGTTTAAAGATTTGTCTATCTCAGAGATAAAATGTTTTATTATTTCTGAGTATAATGAGGAAAGATTGTTTGCTTTGATTGTTCTTGTAAATCAATTTAATTTGAAAGAATACAATAAGAAAAAGGAAATTTTTGATTTCTATATTGAAAATATTGATTTTGTGAACAATTGGAATTTAGTTGATTCATCCGCATATCAATTGATTGGAAATTATTGTTTTCATAATATCGATTTAATTACAGAAGTAATATATTCTTTTGCTAGAAGTGATGATTTATGGAAAAAAAGAATTTCAATAGTTTCGACATTTTATTTTATAAAAAAAAGCAATTTTATTCATACAGTTAATATTATAGAGATTTTGATGGATGATTCGCATCATCTTATTCAGAAGGCTATTGGATGGATGTTGCGTGAAATTGGAAAGAAAGATAAAGATTTTTTAGTAGAGTATTTAAATAAAAATGCAAATTTGCTTTCAAGAATTTCTCTTCGATATTCTATAGAGAAATTTTCCGATGAAGAGAGGAAATTTTTTCTTTCTATAGGTAAAGATATTTAATTTAGCGCTATTTTCTTTCAAAAAGAAGAGATATATCAGATTTTTTAGAAAAAAATCATTTTTTTGCATTTTTTTGCATTTTATGTGTTGACAGTACTTTTTTTTGAGGTATACTTCCTCTTGTTGTTTGATTGACGTAAGTAAAAAACGTTGTTTAAAAAGTAAAAAATAGCTAAAAAAGCGTAAAAAAATTTTTGAAGAGATGGAAAAAAGTTATTATTGATGAGATATTTTGGTGTTAAGCTAAGAATCTCCTTCAATTTGAGAGTTTGATCCTAGCTCAGAATGAACGCTAGCGACAGGCATAACACATGCAAGTCTAACTGGTTTAGCAATAAATCGGTGGCAAACGGGTGAGTAATGTGCAGAAATCTACCTTACAATAAGGAATATGTATCGGAAACGGTAAGTAATACCTTATACTCCCTGAGGGGGAAAGATTTATCGTTGTAAGATGAGTCTGCATAGGATTAGCTAGTTGGTGAGGTAAAGGCTTACCAAGGCAATGATCTTTAGCCGACCTGAGAGGGTGATCGGCCACATTGGGACTGAGACACGGCCCAGACTCCTACGGGAGGCAGCAGTGGGGAATATTGGACAATGGGCGCAAGCCTGATCCAGCTATGTCGCGTGAACGATGAAGGTCTTATGGATTGTAAAGTTCTTTCGGTAGGGATGATAATGACAGTACCTACATAAGAAGCCCCGGCTAACTCCGTGCCAGCAGCCGCGGTAATACGGAGGGGGCTAGCGTTATTCGGAATGATTGGGCGTAAAGGACGCGTAGGCGGTCTTGTTAGTCTTTAGTGAAATCCCCGAGCTTAACTTGGGAATTGCTTAGGATACTGCAGGACTAGAGTATGGGAGAGGTAAGTGGAATCTTTGGTGTAGAGGTGAAATTCTTAGATATCAGAGAGAACGTCAGTGGCGAAAGCGACTTACTGGAACATAACTGACGCTGAGGCGTGAAAGCGTGGGGAGCAAAAGGGATTAGATACCCCTGTAGTCCACGCAGTAAACGATGAGTACTAGGAGGTGGTTGTGCCACTTCCGCAGCTAACGCATTAAGTACTCCGCCTGAGGATTACGGTCGCAAGATTAAAACTCAAGGGAATTGACGGGGACCCGCACAAGCGGTGGAGCATGTTGTTTAATTCGATACTCCGCGAAAAACCTTACCACCTCTTGACATACTTATTTTATTGGTGTGAAAGCATCATGTGCTACTTCGGTAGCGGTAAGTACAGGTGTTGCATGGCTGTCGTCAGCTCGTGTCGTGAGATGTTGGGTTAAGTCCCGCAACGAGCGCAACCCCTATCTTTATTTGCCAGCGCGTAATGGTGGGAACTATAAAGAAACTGCCGGCCTTAAGCCGGAGGAAGGTGGGGATGATGTCAAGTCGTCATGGCCTTTATGAGGTGGGCTACAAATGTGCTACAATGGTAACTACAACGAGACGCAAAACCGCGAGGTGGAGCAAATCTCAAAAAGTTATCTCAGTTCGGATCGCATTCTGCAACTCGAATGCGTGAAGTCGGAATCGCTAGTAATCGCGGATCAGCATGCCGCGGTGAATACGTTCTCGGGTCTTGTACACACTGCCCGTCACATCATGGAAGTTGGTTCTACCTGAAACCCGTGTGCTAACCGTAAGGAGGCAGCGGTCTATGGTGGGGCTGATGACTGGGGTTAAGTCGTAACAAGGTAGCCGTAGGGGAACCTGCGGCTGGATTACCTCTTTTTTTTATATATATTACTCTTGTAACTTTGCCATCTCTTTGAAAGTTTTTTGCTTTTGCTGTTTTTGTTTTTGTTTTTATATTTATTCCTGTGAAATCTATATCAAGTTTGTCTTTTTCGAAAAAGATTGTTTTTTTAAGAACTGATTTTAATGTTCCTATTAGCGATGGATCTATATCTGATTCAAAGAGGGTAGATGAAGTTATTCCTACGATATTAAGTATTTTAAATAATGGAAATAAGTTAGTAATTTGCTCTCATCTTGGTCGTCCAAACGGTACTATAAATAATGATCTTAGTCTAAAAATTGTTTGTGAGTATCTGGAATTGAAGTTACCAGATAGAAAAATTCATTTTGTTAGCGATGTTTTATCTGATTATCATATAAATCTTGATGCATCTAATTTTGGTGAGATAGTATTTTTAGAAAATATCAGATTCTATTCTGATGAAGAGCGCAACAGTGTGGAATTTAAAAAATTTCTTAAAAATGGCATTGATATTTATTGCAATGAGGCTTTTTCTTGTTCGCATAGAGCTCATTCGTCGATAATGATGGCTGAATATTTTGATAAAGATAGTAAATTTTGTGGTCTTTTATTTAAAAAAGAGGTTGATTCTATAAATGATTTTATTCTTTCTAGAGGTGATAATATAAAATCTACTGCGGTTATTGGGGGGGGTAAAATTTCAACAAAATTACCTATTATAGAAAACTTGCAATTAAAAGTTAACACGATTTTGATTGTTGGGGCCATGGCAAATACTATTTTTCATTATCAGGGGTATAATGTTGGTAGATCTTTATTTGAAAATAATTGCGGAGAAATGTGTGAAAAAATTTTAAACAATGATAAGTGTAAAGTTTTTTTACCAATAGATGTTATTGTAACGGATAACATATCAAATCCAACAAGAATTGAGAATAAGGTTTTGTCAGAAGTTCGAGACGATGACATCATTGTGGATGCAGGAGCGGAAACTATTGAATATTTTTTTAAAATTTTAGATAATTCGAATAGTGTTTTATGGAATGGACCTCTTGGTTTATTTGAAATTAAACCTTTCGATGTTGGTACCATTGAATTTGCAAAGCGTGTCATAAAATTGACAGAAAGCGGAAAAATTAAATCTGTTATCGGAGGAGGAGATACTCTTTCAGCTTTAAAGGATTTTGATTTGAGTAAGTTTTCTCACGCTTCTACAGCTGGTGGAGCATTTTTAGAATATATAGAGCTAAATGGTAGATTAGTTGGAATTAGAGTCTTAGAAGAAGATTCAAGCAGTTAATATTTTTTGCACTACATGGTGAGGAGGATTTTTGTTTACTGAAGTTATTCTGAGAAATTTATAAATTTTTTTAATTAAAATTGAAAATCGCTCTATTTTTGTTAAACTAATATTAATAATAGAGTGTTTTTAAATGATTTGTAATTTTAGGAGTATATTTGCGAGAATTATATCAACATGCGGATATATTGGTTTTTCAAAGGTTGCGCCGGGAACAGTTGCTAGTTTTTTTACGTCAATTCTGATTTATTTCTCGATAGAGTATATTGGTGATTGGTTTGCGATACTGTTATTTTTATTTTCAATTTCAATTGGGTGGTATGCTACAATTGTTTATTTAAATGAGACGAAAAAATCAGACCCACAAGAAGTTGTGATTGATGAATTTGCTGGACAATCAATAGCAATTTTATTAAGCAAATCTATTTTGGATTATTTGGGATTCTTTGATAGCAAGAAAATGTTACTATTGATTACGTTGAGCTTTATATTATTCCGTATTTTTGATATTACAAAAATTTTCCCAGTGAGTTACTTTGACAAAATGGATAATGCTTTTGGCGTTATGATGGACGATGTTGTCGCTGGATTCATGGCATCATTTATTGTTGTCATAATGATGATTTTTATCTAATATTTTGTTTATTGGATTTGAGTGATAGTGAAAAAACTTAAGATAATAAAATAATTTTTATTATGTTTTTTATGGTTTGATTCATTTGTTTTCACTGACTGGTTCAGAGGAAACTCTATCTTTGTACGATCCAATCTTTGGTTTGCTTCCATTTTTTATTTTATCAATTATATCAATTGCATTTTGTTCAGATAAATCTTCATAATAGTCATCATTTATTTTTATAACAGGTGCGTTTACGCATGCTCCTAGGCATTCACATGGCAGTATTGTGAATTGTAAGTCTTCGCTTGTTTCACCAATTTTTGTTTTTAAATGATTTTCTATGGCATTTTGTATCTTATCAATGCCGCGTAATTTACAAGATAGTGTTTTACAAATTTCTATAACATTTTTCCCAACTGGTTTTAAATGGTACATCGTGTAGAAGCTTGCAATTGATTTTACCGATAGTTTAGGTACATTAATAATATCTGCAACAGCTTGGAGTGCAGAATCGGAAAGCCAACCATTGTTTTGCCTTTGAGCGATATCTAGTATTGGCAGCATACCGCTTTGTTTCTTATTTTCTGGATATTTGTTAAAGATTTTTCGTATTTTTTCTTGATTTTCTTCACTGAAGGTAAAATTTTGAGAATTTTCAAATATTGCTGACATAAAGATTTATGTTAGTTTACTAATTTTATTAATTATATATTATATATCCAATTTATTTTAAATTCACTAAAAAAAGTATGAATAATATTTATAATTTAAGCGGAAAGAAAGTTTTTATTACTGGTGGAACTGGTGGAATTGGGAGTGCAGCGGTAAAGAATTTTGTTGAACGTGAGAAAGCAGAAGTTTTTTTTACAAGCTCGTCTCAGGAAAAGATAAATAAGTTGATGGGACAAATTGATGTTTCCGACACAAAGGTTCATAGTGGAATTTGTAATAT
>JBIKUW010000122.1:0-2503 GCA_044347385.1 Rickettsiales bacterium | reverse complement strand
CACCAGCTTCGGTAATTCCTAGATGAATTGGATAATCGCACATTGAGTTCAATAACTTATTCACTATATAACTATCAATCACAGTGCTAGTCTTGCATGAAACAATAATTAAATTCGAATCCAACCCTAATAACTCAGCATACAGTCCACTACTCACAGCTGAAATCACTAAAGCAACTCTCTCAACATGATTTGAATCTCTCGGTTCACTCAATTTACTATTTAGATCCATCACCAAAGTCTTTAATTTTTGATCTAGGGAACCCCAATTAACCCCTATTCTCACACAAATTTTCTTTCTATCCTGCAACTTTGAGTTATACTCAACAAGATACTTAATAGTCTCAACAAAATTATCATAATCCTTGCTATGCAAAGCGATATTCCCAGGATTCAAACGCAATTTAGAAATATATTGCAAAATATCAGTCTCTTTAATAATTGGTGCAACGTTATATTGCCCACACATCACAATTGGAATTGAATCATATTTCGTTCCTTTCAAAAGCTCCTTCAACAATCGCATATTTGATGCATCTTCCTTTCCAATACACGCGATTCGAATAATTTCAGAACCAGCATCTGCCAACTCCAAAAACTCCTTGTGCAATTTATCAATATTGCTCAATTGAAGAGAACTTATCGCCATTGATTGAACTACAACCTTCTCATTGCCACCAACCAAAACGCCATTCACATCTACAAGTTGTTTTTTTATTCTTTTATTTATGTTAGAAAAATTTTGATCATCAACCAATTCCCTCAAATCACAAGACAGCAAAACTTCTAAAATTGGCTCAATATGTTTAGAAAAATTTTCTAAATTAACAGTTTTATTTTTTATTTTATCACGTAGATCATAAAACCAGGAAGCAATTTTTTGATATTTTTCCACAAAGAAATTATAAAAATATATTTTTATATATTAGCGCAAAATATATAAATTGAAATGAGAAATAAAAATTCAAACATCAAATTTGACATTGTTAAAATTTTTTATATTATTAATATATCATTAATTATTATGAATAATATGGGATTAATACAATATATAAAAGAACTATTCTCAAATAATTCAAGCAAATATTTAGATAATGATGCGGTAATCAAACTATTAGTAGATTTGAAAGTAAACAAAACAACGATAGAACAAATAGCTAGAAAACTCGGTGTTATTTTAGAAGCTAATTCATCATTGGTAAGTGATCAATGGTATAATAGCATGATAAATTCATTAGAAAACATAAGGCAAAATAAAACAGAGTCAACACAAACGACAACTGAGCAAGATCAAATCAAAAACAATGGATACGTAACAATAAAACAAATGCGTAACATAATGAGAGAGATGGGATGTCCACAAGGATTTAGAGATGAAATAGCAAACGAGATATCTAAAAAATATGATGCGATACAAGAAGCAAAAAAGCAGATTGCTGCAACTAATGCTGAAGATCTTTCAAATGGCAGAATGCAATTAGTAGATATCAAACAAACAAAAGAACAAGAGAATCGAATAAAAGAAAAAGATAAGCAATTAGAAGAAAAAGATAAAGAAATAAAAAAATTACTTGATGAAAAGAAACAAAAAGATGAAGCTGCTAAAGTGATCAGTAAAACAGCAGCTCAAATAGCAAGAGAAAATGGTATCAAAGGTAATCGTGATAAAAGCTCACTGGAGGAACTTGTAGATGCTAAAATTGCCCCACTGATAGAAGATAATAAAATTATAAAAGAAGATAACAGGATCATAAAAGCAGATAATAATCTCTTTAAAGATAAACTCACAACCATAATTCCAATTACTAACGAACTACGTATAACAGCAACTTCAAATAGAGATAAAGCTATACAGTATATAAATAAAGAAATTCAATCCAAAAAAACTTTATTACAAAAACAAGAAAGAAGAGCTGAAGCTCACTATAATAAACAAATGGAAAATATAACAAAACTAGGAATAGAAAACGAAACTTTAAAAAGCGAGGTAAGAAACAATAAATTCACTAAACAAATAAAAGAACAATATGGAGTCAAAACAAAGCCAGATTATGAAGCAAAAATATTAGAATTCACAAATAAAATTTCAGAATATCACGAGGATATTTCAAAAATGAATGAAGAATTCAGAACTCTTGCTGATAAAGTAAATTATGAAATAAGCATATTAGAAAAAGATAAACAATCATTATTAGACAGAAAAATCATTAGCGAAGAAGAGTTAATAGCAATACTTAACCCATTGCAAGGAAAAATTAATCTTGTAGGCCTTGGCATTCAAGCGTCACAAAACAATCAACCAAGAACTTCTCAACATCAAATATAGAGGTTAAATATGGATGATCAAACAAAAATATTAATTTGCATGTTTAGTGGTATTAGCGGGTTATTGGTTGTTATATCATTGTCAGTTTTTGGACATAAGAAATATAAAAACACAGCTAAAGAAACAAAAAAAGATAAAAAGATTAAAACTGGAAATGTTCTAGGAGAAATAGTTGCA
>JBIKUW010000121.1:0-2539 GCA_044347385.1 Rickettsiales bacterium | reverse complement strand
GGATGAGAATGCTTTTGATATTTTTGGTAGAAAGCTGGAGGGAAAGATGGATTTTAGTTTTCATGTTGATCACTGCGAGCCACAATTATTTTTTCCGCATTATGAGGATATAAATGTTCTTGAATATGCAACTAAGAATGATGTTCAGCTTACGGCTCGTAATTTTAAAAATTTATCTTTGAAATATAGTATTATTAGTGATGATATTAATAGTAGGAATCAGGAAATCACAAAAAATATTCATGCGAAGGAAGATGTTTTTGTGAAGGTGCCAATTGGCATTCGTGAAATTTTGAATGGGAAAACAGGTTTGATTTTCGGCGAACTGTTTGGGTATCCCACAGATTCATCATATCCTGTGAGTAAAAACATTTTTATGACGCAGGTCACGAATTTTGGAATTATAGGAAAAATTGGGCACTATAATAGTCTTGTTTATGTGACGGATTTGATCAGTGGGGCCCCAATTCGCAATGCGAATGTTAAATTTCTAAAATCTAAGTTTTTGGATTTTAATGGCGACGAATCTCAAGTAATTGCAACAGGAAAAACTGATGAGGATGGCATTGCAATCCTTCAAGGGACTGCAAATTTTGATAAAAGCCTAAAGGCTATGTATCACTACTATGATGGTGATGGGCTGATCATTCAGGTGGAGAAAAATAATGAGATGGGATGGTTGCCAATTCGCCACAATCACATGATGTCTCTTGTAAATTCATCGAATATCTACAGTTCTTTGACAAAAAAATATAACCACCTTTTGAGTTGGGGTTTCACTTCTCAAGGTATTTATAAAGTTGGTGAGGAAGTGAAGTATAAGATTTTTGTTCGAAATAATGAGAATGATAGTGTTAAAAAAGCAGATGATTTGAGTTATAAAGTTCAAATTTTGGACAAAGTTGGAAAAGTTGTGCATGAAAAAGATGGAGTGAGATTATCAGAGTTTGGTTTTTTAAGCGATTCTTTTCAACTTGGTAAAAATGCTGAAACAGGTTGGTATGACATAGTTTTAATTCCAAATTTGAATGATAAAGGTGTTGAGAAGGATCAATACGAGAGTGATTTTACAATGAATAGTTGTAGATTTTTAGTAAGTGATTTTAAGCCGTCACCTTTTAGAATAAGAACAGAATTGAATAAGAAAAAAGTATTTTATGGTGATGAGTTAGAAATTTCAAACTATGGAGAGTTTTATTCTGGCGGCGCTTATTCTAATGCAAATATCAGTGTAAATGTTGACGTTGAGCCTAGGATTTTTGACCCATCAATGAATAATCCAGCGCTAAATGACTTTACTTTTTATGATGATAAGCAACAAAATCTCTTTTTGCAGAGGGTTTTATTGCGTAGTGACAAGTTGAATCAAGTTGGAGAGTTCGTTCTCAAAACAAAAGTTGAAAATAATGACATTCCTTATGGTGATATAGTCGTTGATTCAAATGTCCAGGATGATAATGGAAAGACGATTTCAAGTAGATCATTTGCAAAGTATTATGGAGTTGATAAATTTGTTGGTTTGAAAGCTGCTGATTGGTTTTTCAACAAGGGAGAGAAAAGTGGCATAAATTTTGCTGTGACCGATAGCTCTGGAAATTTTGTTAAGGATGTGGATGTAAATCTGCAAGTTCAGAGAAGCGATGTAAATATTGCACAGGTTAGGACTGGTGGTGACATGTATTCTCCGCAAAATTTAATTCTTTGGGAGAATGTTGATTCATGTAATAAAAAGTCAGGATCGGAGATTGATAAATGCGATTTTGTATTTAATAAAGCTGGGAATTATAGAGTGACTGCAACAATCCGTGACGGGAAAAATCGTATTCACACATCTTCAATAAGTTTTGTTGTTTTTGACAGTGGTGAGCAGATTGTTTGGAAGCAGGATAATAATGAGAATTTTGAGATAGTTGCGGAAAAGAATGAATATAAAGTTGGCGACAAAGCTCGTTTTATGATTAAAAATCCGTTGATTGGAGCGAATGCTTTAATCACGATTGAGAGATATGGTATTTTGAAGCAATTTACGAAAAAGTTTGATAATTCTCTTGAAATTCTTGAATTTGATTTGAATGAAAAGGATGCTCCTGGATTTTATCTGTCTGTTGTTTTGACAATGCCGCGTTTGAAGAATGATAATCCAGATAGTGCGAAGAATTCAGTTGATTATTCATCTGACATGTACAAACCGATTGCAAAAATTGGTTATAGCAAAATTTTAGTTAGCGATCCAAATAGACATTTAAAAGTAAACATTCTAACTAATAAAGATTTATATCAGCCTAAGGAAAGTGTAAATTTAAAGTTGAATATTGATGAGACCAGTGTTCCAAATGAGATTGATGCCACTGTTCTTGTAATTGATGATGCAGTTTTAGATTTGGTCCGCGGTGGTGTGAATTATTTTGATCCTCGTGAGGCATTTTCTCAACTGCAGAATTTGGATGTGATGAATTATAGTCTTTTCAAAACTATTTTGACCAATAGTCGTGTTGCGATGATGAAGGGGGCGGATCAAGGTGGTGATGCTGGTTTTGAT
>JBIKUW010000062.1:0-7509 GCA_044347385.1 Rickettsiales bacterium | reverse complement strand
TATATAAGAATCTGATTTAATCATTGAGAAGAAATAAATTTTATTTAAATTTATTATTAAATAACACAAAATAAATAAATATCAATATAAAAATTAAAATCTATCCAAATAGTACAACGACAAATTTTAAATTTTTTGATAAAATTTTAATAATATCAAAAAGCGTAAATGAATGACAAATTACTCAGAAATAGAAAATTTAATAATACAAATCAAAAAATATAATCAACAATATTATATTGAAAACCAATCTGAAATATCGGATGAAGAATTCGACAACTTGTGTGCAAAGCTAAAAAAACTATTAGAAAAAAATAAAGATTTTGAGTTTGATGAAAGTGAAATATTAGGAAGCAAACCATCTTCGAAATTCTCAAAACACAAACATTTAGAAAAAATGTATTCTCTGCAGAATGCTTTTAACTATGAAGAATTAGAAGATTTCAACGAACGTGTACAAAGATTTTTAGGAGATTTTACAAAAAAAATTGAATATTGCGCTGAATACAAAGTTGATGGACTATCATTTTCAGCCTTATACAAAAATGGAAATTATGTTCTTGGTTTAACAAGAGGAGATGGAGAATATGGGGAAGACATCACAGAAAATATATCAACAATTAATGACTTCCCGTTAACAATACCGCATAAAGGAACAATCGAAATTCGAGGAGAAATATATTTATCGCATGATGCGTTCAAAAAACTAAATGATGAGCTACTAGCGAATAATCAAAAACAATTCTCTAACCCGAGAAATGCAGCATCTGGATCACTAAGACAATTGGATGCGGAAATCACAAAATCACGAAATCTCAAATATTTTGCTTATAATATCGGATATTCAGATGAAGAATTATTTGACTCTCAAGGCAAAACACTAGAACTACTAAAAAATTTTAGCTTTATAATTAACCCCGACTACTTAATAACAAATAACCTCTCAGAAATTGAAAAATTTTACAACAAAATTTTAGAAAAACGCCATGAAATAAATTACGATATAGATGGAATAGTCTGTAAGATAAATAATACGGATTTACAAAAAAGACTAGGATATTCAAGCAAATATCCTAGATGGGCAATTGCATATAAATTTCCAGCTCATCAAATTGTAACAAAACTAAACAATGTGATTTTTCAAGTTGGAAGAACAGGTGCAATCACTCCAGTTGCAATACTTGAACCAGTAAATATAGATGGGGTCACCGTTAGTAAAGCAAGTCTCCATAATTCTGACGAAATCAGTAGAAAAAATATAAAAATAGGAGATTATGTTTCAATAAAAAGATCTGGCGATGTAATACCACAAATCATTTCTGTGCTATTTGATAAAAGAACTGGGGACGAAATCAACATAGAATTTCCAAAACACTGCCCAAGTTGCAATAGCATCTTATGCCACTCACAGAACGATGTAGTAATAAGATGCGAAAATGAATTCAACTGCCCTGCACAAATAAAAGAAAAAATAAAATACTTCGTCTCTCGCGATGCATTAAATATCGATGGCCTAGGCGATAAACAAATTGAGTATTTTTATGATAACAACTATATAAAAAATGCTGAGGATATTTTTCTACTAGAAAAAAATTTTAGCGACGCAATAACAAAACTCCCAAACTGGGGTGAAAAATCTGCGAATAATCTATTCAAAGCAATAGAAAAAGCAAAAAATGTCTCTCTAGATAAATTTATATTATCTGTGGGCATTAGATTTATTGGAGAGGTAACATCCAAGACATTGGCATCTCATTACTTATCAATAGATAATTTTATTAGGAATTTAGAGCAAAATGAAATAATTCTAAAACATTCTCTTTTAGAAATAGAAGGCCTTGGTACGAAAATCACTGAATCAATCTGTAAATTCGCACATAATCAATCAAATATCAAAACAATAAAAAATTTATCAGAAATTCTAAAAATCAAACAATATGAAAAAACAATCAAAGTACAAAGTCCAATTTCAAATAAAAATATTCTATTCACCGGCACGCTTACACACATGACTCGGAAAGAAGCAAAAGATATTGCAGAGAAATTAGGAGCAAAAATCTGCTCAACTATAAGTCAAAACACAGACATTTTAATAGCTGGTGAAAGCGCTGGCTCCAAACTACAAAATGCTGCAAAATTAGGTATAAAAATTATAAATGAGACTGAGTGGATGAATATTATAAATCAAAGTAAATAATTTATCTAAATCTAATTTTATTTGAAAAATATTTATTTCACTCCAATTCCCAATGCTTTTTGTAATCTAATGTATGCAGTTGCGGCATTCGACTCCTGATCAATCAGGTCAAGCTCTACCTGATATTTCGCAACTATAGAACTATTTAAATCAATCTTATTACTTAAACCACTTCTAAATTTTTCTTTATTCAACTCAACAACATCATCCAACTTTCGTACAGCATCCTTCTGATTTCCGATCGAAGAAAAATTAAATAAATAATCTGACAAAGCTGTTCTTATTTCCTGTATCGCAAGAGCTATAGTATTTTGATAATTCAAAACAGCCTCTAAGTTCTTCGCTTTTGACAAATCAATTGTTGCAGCAGCAACACCAACATTCAAAACCGGCATTCCAAACGCAGTAACGATCGACCATACAGGATTTGAAACAGTAACAATTGAATAGCTTTCTAAACCAAAAAAACCACTTAATGTTAATTGAGGCATAAAGTCTAGCTTTGCTTTTTTCAAATCATAATTTGATGCCAACATCATAGCTTTTGCAGAGCGAACATCTGGGCGATTTTCAACAGTTCTCATTTTAACATTTAAAACATTTTTAAGTTTCGGCACAAATATCTCAGTGCATTTATTCTCATCAAATAAACTATTCAATTCATTAAATTGCTTATTTACTAGCCTCTCAATCTGATTTTGTGATGATTTATATAACGATTCCACTAATCTTAATTGAGACTCAAATAAACTCTTTTGACTAATTGCTTGATTTGCAATTATAAAATCACTGAATCCATTCTTTGCTTGATATTGCAAAATCTGAATTAATTCAGTTTGAACTTTCAATAAATTCTTCAGAATTTGCATCTTTCTGAATGATGATTTCCATTGTATAACTGCTTGAAATAAATCCCCAAGAACAGAATTATAAACCGCTGAAACATTCATCATTGCAGAATCTCTTCTGAGAGAGGCAGCTTTGACATTCATCCTATTGTGTCCAAAAATATCTAATTCCCAAGATGCATTAAAACCACCTTGAGCAATTGTTATCTGCTGATTTGTCTGATTTATCGCTCCAGATATAATATCCATATTGGTATTTGTAATACTACTGGCATTTGACAAAGTTGGTGTTACAGCAGTCACCAATGCCAAATTCGCTAACGCTCTAGCTTGTTGAAGACGACTAATTGCAATTCTAATATCAATATTCTCATTCAACAAAATATCAGCCAATTTATTCATCAGAGGGTCATCAAAACTTTTCCACCAAAATTGGTCTATTTCTATAACTTCTTGCGGCCTTGGAACTTTTTGCAAATTTTCACAACTTGCAAATATTCCAACTAAAGAAAATAAAAATACTCTATAAAATCTTAAAACTACATTCATTTCCTAACCTTCTGCAAATTATTATCTTGCGATAGATCAGTTTTTGTATACAAGTCCTCAATAAAAACATCCATCTGCTTTCCAACAAAAACATTTTCCTGACCTTTCGGCAAAGAATAAATAACTTGCAACACTCTTGTATCAACTCTCTGCCCAACAACTGGAAGGTTTTGCTTTGGAAGAACGTGAGGTTCAAAATATTCAAAATGCAAATCAATTGGATTAACAGTTTCGCCACGTTGAAAACCAATTGCCCTTGATTCTGGCTTTATTTTAAAAGAATTTTCCTCATCTATTTCAACCCTCACATGCAAAATATCAACATTTCCAACTATAACTAAAGGATTTACAAGTACTCCGGTTTGAGCAAACTCTCCCAATCTAACATCCAACTTTAGAATTTGACCATCAATTGGCGATCTCACAACAAGACGCTCTTTTGTAACTTCGGCTTGCTCTAACTGTGCATCTATTTTCTTAACATTTGCATTCGCCAACTCTAAAGCATATTTCCTAGTATTAAATTCATCCTGAGAAACAGCCCTAATATCTTTTATTTTTTTTACAGTATTGAATAAAACTGATGAATTTTCAGCTTCAACTTCTGAAGCAACAAGTGTTGCTTTCAGAATGTCAATCTGACTATTTATATCTCTCTGATCTAATGCAAAAATCTTTTCTCCTTTTTTAATATCATGACCAACATCAGTATATATTTCTCTAACTATTCCTGGAATCTCAACACTTAGAGAAATCAACTCACTTTGTGGCTCTACAATACCAATACCAGACACACTGTTAACAAAATGACTCCTTGGAGGTGGCGCATATGGATCTCTGACAACATCTTTTTTTTGAGCTAAAACACTATAAGAAATAGCAAAAATAAAACATATCAATGCCAATATTGGCAACTTCCATCCTCTAGTGCTAACGGATAATTTTGAAAAATTTGCACCTTTAAACTTCTCTTTTAATTTGTCAAAAATTTTCATTATTTACACCTAAATAAACTAACAATCATATCCCCTGTCCTTCAATTCGGATGGTTTATAATCTCCAGTAATTCGACCATCACTCATAGTTAAAATTCGATCTGAAAATTGATAAATTCTCTCATCATGCGTAATAACTAGAACAGCACGATTCTCATCCCTAGAAATATCTTGCAGAATTTTTATAACGGTCTTTCCTGTTTCAGCATCTAATGCTGCAGTAGGTTCATCGCATATAATAAATCTTGGCTCATTAATTAATGCACGAGCAATCGCAACTCTTTGTTGCTGTCCACCAGAAAGTTGTGATGGCAATTGATCTGTTTGATTATTCATACCAATGCTATTTAGAATCTTTCTAGCCTTTTCAACAGCATCATCAAACTCAATATCTTCTCTCGCCAACATTGGAATAGAGGCGTTCTCTGCAGCAGTAAGAGCGCTAATCAAATTATACTGCTGGAAAATAAATCCAATATTATTACGACGGAAAATCACTTTATCATAATCACTCATTTGATTGATACTAGTCCCAAAAATTTCAGTATCTCCACTTGTTGCAGAAAGAATTCCCGTCATAATAGAAATTAAGGTCGTCTTACCACAACCACTTGGCCCAACAAGCATAGTTAGTTGTCCTGTCTTAATTTCAAAATTCACATCAAACAATACCTGCATTGAATGATCGCCAACAGGAAATTCCTTGTTAATTAATTTAACTTTAGCAGCAATATTCATCTCTACCCTCTAAATACAATTGCAGGATCTAAACTAAACACTTTTCTCAAACTAAATGTTATTGCTATTATCACAATAACAAACACTATCAATCCAGAACCTAACATAACTTGCCATCTTAAAAAAAATCCAGTAAATGCTGGTAATGACGACATCAATTTAAAAAATATTGCCGTAAAACCAATACCAAGACTATATCCTATCAAGCCAACTATTGCAGCCTGCAACAAAACAATCTTCATCAGTTGATTGTTTGTAACACCAACAGCTTTCATCGTTCCAAATTGACGAAGATTTTCAATTATAAAAATGTAAAAGGTTTGAGCTGTGATGGCAGCTCCAATTAAAATTCCAAGAAAAATTGTCAGTCCAAAATTCATTACAATACCAGTGTGATGAAGAATATAATCAATACTACGTGCTGCAAATTGCTCCTTAGTTAATGCTTGAAGATTAGTCTCTTCACTAATTTTCCTTGCCAGGTCTTCGGGCGATATACCATTTTTTCCCTTTACCAATATAAAAGACATTTTTGTACGTGTCTGCGGTATGATTTCCATCACCTTATTATATGAAAGATATAAAATCGGATATGTTAGAAAAGTTGGTCTAGCGTCACAAATTCCATCAATCAAAACCCTATTATCGTTTAACTCTACCAATTTACCAAGATGCAATTCTTCTTTTGGCCAAATAAAAAAGAAGCCATTTTTATCAATAATTGCCGATTGCTGTTCACGCACAGCTGTTTCTTTTCCCATAACCATCTTAGGGCATATACCTGCTAAACTCGTTTGATCAACTCCAATCAATTGAACCGTTTGGACCATACCATCAGCCATACGAATAGTTGCTAATCCCTTATAAAATGGCTCTGCCCATTCAACACCACTGACACTACGAACATTGGGAAGCTCTATATCACGCAATGGCTCAACTTCCTCTATATATCGAACCCTTGTGTCCATAACCCAGACATCTGCCTCTGAAACATCATGAATTATGCTAGTCACTCTATTCATTATTCCAAGAAAAATAGAAACTTGCTGCGACATTAGAAGAGTTGCAAATGTTATTCCGAACACCAAAGCTAGATATTTTGCTTTGTCTCCAAAAAGCATTTTTATAGCAACTTCTCTCATTATTATTGTTTTAATTTACACATTCATAAATGATATACAAAATAAGTAAAATTTTAGTAAGCAAGAAAAAACAATAAAATTATTGCTGAGATAACAAATATTAATTGTCAAATATTATTTATACTAAACCGAAACATGCATAAAGTTATTTGCAAACATCAAAACCTTCCACCTTGCCATTTTCATGATTTTTAGTAAAATTAAATAAATTAAAAAAATTTTAACAAAGAACCAGAATGCTTTTTATACAAAGAATCATTAACAAGATATTACAAAATAAACCTGAAAATGAAGAATATGGCGCAGATCAAATTGTTGTACTAGAAGGTCTTGAGGGGGCAAGAAAAAACCCCGGAATGTATATCGGTAACACTGATGATGGAACAGGATTGCACAAAATGGCAGATGAAATTCTTGATAACGCGATTGATGAAGCGCAAATAAAATCTATATCAAAATGCGATACAATTCATTTCACAATACATCAAGACAACTCTCTGTCAATACAAGATAACGGTCGAGGAATTCCTGTAGAAATTCACAAAAAATCTGGGTTATCAACTGTAGAAACCGTTATGACAAGCTTGCACGCAGGTGGTAAATTCAAAGGTGATAAAGCTGGTGGTGCATACGAAAAAACTGGTGGACTTCATGGCGTTGGAGCTTCTGTTGTAAATGCATTATCAGATTACATGGAAATTTATATATACAGGGATAATAAAGAATACTACATACGTTTTGAAGATGGCGTTACAACAATACCAGCAAAAACCCTAAAAGAAAATGTTTCAAACAAACGCGGGACACTTGTGAGATTTTCTCCATCAAAAGAAATCTTTGGGAATATTCATTGGGATGAAAATATATTCAAAAACCGAATTAAAGAAGCTAGCTTCTTAAATCCAGAAGTTACTTTTATTTTCAAAGATGAAAGAGAAGGTTTAAATAATGAAGAAATAATTTATAAACATCCAAATGGTATATTAGACTTCATTGAAGATTCAATTCAAAATCTAAATAACAACATCAAATCATCAAAT
>JBIKUW010000002.1:0-32605 GCA_044347385.1 Rickettsiales bacterium | reverse complement strand
AAATTATGCACTATATTTTCTAAATAAACTCAACCACTTAGACACTCTAAAATCCATATTCTCACTACTCAAAATATCAGACATAACAGCAATTCCATCTGCACCAGATTTCAATAAATCTTCGCCGTTTTCCAAAGTTACACCAGCCAATGCAACAACAGGTACATCTATTTTTTTTCTCATTTCAGCAAAGCCATCGATGCCATGTGTTTTATATGGTAAATTTTTTGACTTTGTAGGAAAAATTGGGCCAATAGAAATGTATGATGGATTTATTTTCAAAGCTTTTTCAATTTCAATCTCATTGTGAGTACTGATACCTAATCTTATACCAGAATCTGCCATTTGTTGAAAATCATCTGATGATACACTGTCAATATCTTCTTGACCTAAATGAACTCCAAAAGCTCTGTATTTTAAGGCTAACTCCCATTCATCATTGATAAATAATTGAGAATTCTCATAATTTTTTGAAATTTCAATTGCATTTTTAATCTCATCTTCTAAATCCTTATCCTTCAAATCTTTTATCCTAATTTGAACTGTTTGCACACCAAGTGACAACAACTTCTCCACTAAATAAGCACGATTCACAATTGGGTAAAATCCAATCTTTTCACAAGAAGCAAATCTCATAATTTATAAAATAAAACCACACTCTCCCTATCTTAAACTTTTTCAGCTTTAAGTCCATCTGCAATATAATAAAAAGTTGGAGCAGTATCATCATCTTTTTCATACTTTGCTAATATAATCATAGCTTCAACATCCATCTTTTCTCCAGTAAAAAATTGAAAATCCTCAAAATTACCCAAGATGTATTTTACAAAATCCTGCATATTTTTCTTCCAAACATCAATTCTACTTGAATTAGATTTTTCTAATTCTCCATTTATTTTCTTCATATAACTTTTTATATAACTCATATAACTTTTTTTATCAAAAGATGTCTCTTGCAAACTAAATGAATGAACAACATCTATAATCATTTCACAATTCTCTCCCTGATTTTTATCATCACTGTCACCTTTATCATCTTCAATATCAAAATCATTATTACAAACTTTAATCTGTTTTGATTTCACTTTAAAAACTGTACCCTCATACCACTTTCCTATTTCATAAGAATCAGATAAAACTGCATCACCACTTAGAATATCTTTATATACCAACATATTAGAAACCTTAAAAATTAAATTTCTATATTTTTACTCATAAATTAAATACTAGTAAGCACAAAACTAATCCTTATAATTTTCAACAAATAATGCTTCCGCATTCTTAAAAAAATTAATATAAGAATTTAAACATATAACCAAAACTAAGATAATGAAATGCAACTAACAACAAAAGAGACGATAAAATTCATTCTAAGATCACTACAAGATAGTAAAACGTTATTCTTCATCTTCGTATCATTAGTTTTGATTTTTTCTTTATATGAAAGCACTCTAGCATATGGAATAAAAATTTTGATCGATAATTTCGACAATGTAACAGATGAACAATTTATGAATAATTTATACAAGTCTGGAATCAAAATAACAATTATAGTTATAATATTTGAAATCATACAAAAAACATTTTCTTTCATATGGAATGTAAAGCTATCTTCAATATTATATAAAAATATAGTAACAAGATGCTTCACTGAAATACTAAAAAAACAGTATATATTCTTCAACAAAACACTCAGTGGAAACATAACAAGCAAAATAGATGACCTCGGAAACTCAACGGTAAAAATAATTCTTCTAGTAATTGATTCAATTATATATAATATATTTCTCATATCATCATGCGCAATAGCAATATTCATATCAAATAAAGAATGTGGATTTTCACAATTTCTTCTATCATAATATTTGGAATAATATCTATTTTTTTAATAAAACGATCAATTAAATTATCAAAATATGCTGCAGAATCACACGCAAACTATATTGGAAAAACACTAAACTCATTTACAAACATACAATCAATAAAACTATTTTTTGCTTCAAGATTGGAATCAATATTTAATCAAAAATACATAAACAGATATTACATAGACAATGTAAGGCTACAAAAAAATAATATGTACATATTTATATCTGGTGGAGCTTTGCTTATATCATTGTTTAGTATAAACATATACATTCTTATCAATCAAAAGATACAAAATATTATTACAACTGGAGAAGCTGTGATGATAATAACACTCGTAACAACAATTACGGTTCAATGTTGGAATACTGCTTTTTACTTCACAAATCTCGCCGATTATTATGGAAAAATATCTCAAGCAATACAAATATTGCAACTAAACAATATAGCAAAAGATAATAATAACATTAAAAAACTAGAAATTACAAATGGAAAAATTATATTCAAAAATGTATCGTTCAATTACAATGACACAAAATCTTCACAAGAAATTTTTGATAATCTATCAATCACTATCGAATCAAATCAAGTTGTAGCATTGATTGGAAAATCTGGTTCTGGTAAATCAACCTTCGTCAATTTGTTACTAAAATTATATGAAATTGATAAAGGACAAATATTGATTGATGATCAAGATATTTACAAATGCAGCAATGAATCATTCTATGAAAATATTACACTAGTTCCACAAAATACAATCTTGTTTAACAGAACAATTAAAAAAAATATTTTATATGCAAAAAAAGACGCGGCTATAGAAGACGTAATAAGAGTTTCAAAAATGGCAGAAATACATGAATTTATCATGTCTTTGCCTGATGGATACGAAACTATCATCGATGAAGGAAATACAAATATATCTGGTGGACAAAGACAAAGAATCGCAATCGCTAGAGCATTTCTAAAAAATTCACCAATTTTCATTATTGATGAAGGAACATCTGCTCTCGACAATACAACAGAGTTTAACGTGTATAAATCAATGGAAAATTTCATGAAAAATAAAACTGTTCTAGTTATAACTCATGATATCTCAATTCTAAATAAAGTTGACAGAGTTCTATTTTTCAGTGAAGGAAAAATTGTTGCAGATGGTCAGTACAATGAATTAATAAACTCTAACCTTGAATTTAGAGATTTTGTTAACAATAAATTTGATACTACACATTAAATTTTCTAAATCAAAAATTATGTAAAACAATCATTCAGAAATATATTTATGCTAATATAATTCAAACAAAAATTACAATAAAGAAAACTCTACATGAATCTCAATAAAATTTATTCGGAAAATATAAAAAACAAAAGCAAAGAAGATATAAGGAAAATTGAAGATTTATTGAAGAAAAATGAAGATGATACATCAAAGGAAATAGATGATGAATTAAGCGAGATAATACAGAAATTAAATCAGATAGAAATTACAGATATAATACTATTTATAGATTTCAATCTATTAGAAGATTTTATAAAGATGGCACAAGACAAGTTAGATCATCACATGATTCCAAATATAGATAACGAACGCGCCATGGTACTATTTGAAACAATTGGTGTGGAAAAGTTTGCTAATCTTGTAAATAAATTTGAAGACTCGGAATTTCATGAATTTCTACAACATCATGAAGATATACAAGATTATGAAGACTTAGAAGATTACTTAGATCAAAAAAAGCAGGCTATTTTAGAAGAATTTTTGAGCTATCCAGAGAATAGTGCTGGAAGATTAATGGAGAGAAGTATAGTTTATGCTTCTGCAGAATGGAATATAAGACAAATAAGAGATTACTTAAGATACAGCCCAAATATATCAAATAATATCGAACGGATATTCTTAATTGATAAAAATAAAAAGATTGTTGGGAATATATCATTAGCAAAAATTCTCAAGGCATCATCTGAAATAATTGCAAAAGATATAATGGATACGCGATTCACGGTGGTAAAATACAAAGACCAGCAAAAAAAAGTAACGCAACTTTTTCAAAGATATTCTCTATCTTTCATACTAGTTTCTGATGACGATGATGGTATTCTTGGAGTAATAACAACAGACAATGTAATGGATGCACTTGAAATGCAAGTTGATCAAAATTTCATGCGCTCCCAGTATCTAACAAACAGTGAACACATACAAAATAAAAATTTTCTGTCATCAATTAGCGTCAGAGTCCCATGGCTCTTCATAAACATAATTTTCTCAATGTTAGTATCGAGCTTTATTGCAGCATTCACAAATGTCTTTGAAAATCATATTGAACTCACAATTATTATTCCTATTATCGCCTCAATTAGCAGTATTAGTGGGGCACAAACAATTGCAACAACAATACACACACTCGCAAAGACTGATATAGACAAAGCAAACATTTTTAAAATATTTTCTCATGAAATTATAGTTTCAATTTCAATAGCTTTCATAATAGCATCACTATCAGGAATAATTGTTTATTTTAGATTTGGAAAAAATATTGCAATTTTATACTTTTGGTCAATGTTCCTAGATTTTATTATTGCATCATTAAGTGGAATCTTTATACCTCTTTTAACACATTTTATATTCAAATGGGACCCAGCAATTATTTCACCAATATTAGTCACAACTATATCTGATTTTTCTGCTTATGCATTTGCTATTTCAATTGCAATATATTTTTTAGGGTAAAAATGAATGTTTTAGACTTTGAGCATCATATATTCTCCGTATCAGAAATATCAAATACAATTTCTACATTATTTGAAGAATATTTCTACTGGATAAATATTGAAGGAGAAGTAACAAACCTCAACATCTCACAAAACAAACATATATACTTTTCTCTAAAAGATAAAGACTCGATTATTAATGTAATTTGCTGGAGCACAAAATCACAAGAAGTAAAAAATCAAATCATCGAAGGAGAAAAAATTATTTGCTCTGGATATCTTTCAATTTATAATAAGAACTCAAAATATCAACTCATTATAGATTCAATCAAAACATCAAATAAAGAAAGTGAATTTGCATTAAAATTCAAAAAACTAAAAGATAGATTTGAATCCAAGGGTTTTTTTAAAAATGAAAGAAAAAAGATTATAAACAAAATACCAGAAAAAATTGCAATTATTACTTCCGAAAAAAGTGCAGCTTTGCAAGACATGCTTCATAGAATAAAAGATCGATTTTCATGCAAAGTCTTGTTATGCGACATTCCAGTTCAAAATCAAACAACTCATAAAAAAATTATAGAAATTTTAAAAAAAATTGATAACAAAAAATATGATGCGATTATTATAGCTCGCGGCGGTGGATCGCAAGAAGATTTTCATCCATTTAATGAGGAAAGCCTAATCATACAAATAAGCAAATTAAAGACTCCAATAGTGAGCGCAATTGGACACGAGACTGATAATACATTGCTGGACTTAATTGCAGATTTACGCGCCCCTACTCCAACAGCTGCGATAGAAATACTACTACCAACTAGAACAGATATTGAAAACAAAATTGCAAATAATTTTAATAATACAAAAATCACTCTTAAACAAAAAATAGTTTTCTATAATTTAAAAATCTCAAATTTTGGTACAAATAAAAATTTAGTACAATACAAATTAGATGTTATAAAAAATATTGTCAATCAAAAACTTTCCAAAATGAATCACAATATCAAGATTAAAATTGAAGAAACAAAAAACAAAATTATCAGACAAAAATTAATTCTTGGGAATTATAATTCAGATAAAATTCTAAAAATGGGATACGTAATAATTCGACAAAAAAAATTAATTATTACATCTAAAGAGCTAATTAATAAGAATCAAATAATACAAATTCAATTTCACGATGGTAAAATATCAACAATTAACACACAATACAAAAATGAACAATTCTAATCAAAATGACATCAATAATGATAATGAATTAAAATATTTAAAGAAAGAATATTTACTAAATCCTAATTCAAAAAAATCATTCAAAAACGAAAAAGAAGCTGAGTTTAGATCTGATGACAACATTCATTTAAGCAAAGATCATCTAAATCAATTTACTTTAGATGAAGAACAAAATGTTATTGAAAAATTACTCTCACTCTTCAACTTTCAGAAATTTTTACAAAATATTTTAGTACTTATATTAAAAATAATAAATCTCACAATCTTATCCGAACACGGAATTTTAGGAAAATTTAAAAACAACTTTAAAATACGATCTCTTCTAAAAAAATTATTTTTAGCACTACAAGCTATTTTATTACTAAGACTAATCAATGCAATTCTTAGACTGCAAAAAGAAAGAAGTAAACTTCTATCACATAGTGCAGGAAAAAAAATAGAATATGAAAAATACGAAGAATACTTCAAACAAAATGAATATAATGAAAAAGAACATCATAAACATCATGATAGAAATGATAACTCAAAAAGCAATGAGCATGAGAAAACTTTTGATGAGAAAAATAGGGAGAAAATTCAAAATGATAATGAAAAACTATATGAAAAAAAACACAGCATATTGGAGAACTTTATCAAAAACAATCACAACAGAGAAGATTCCTCAAAAACACATGATGCCCACTACCAAAATCATAGTGAGCATACAGCGCATAGTCATGAACCTCATCCACTAGATCACTTCAAACACTCCGAACATCATACTCATGATGCACATCATAGATCCAAATTGCCAGATCTCATTGAAAAAGTAAAAAGATTTATAGAGAAAATACCAGAATATGCCTTAGATCTCTTGCCAACACTAAATATTCAACCAATTACATTCAGAGGATATGGTGATTCGATGCCAAACAATTACAAGCCTAGCGACACATTCGGAAAATATAACTTTCCAGACAAAAATAATAATGAATCACGTAATAGAAATGAAGAACCATATATATTTATCCCTCATCTAGAAATAATATACAAGCAAAATAAAGAAATCGAATTTCGCGATCTAGGAGGTAGGAGGGATCGCGGAAAGGAAAATTAAAGATAACAAAGACAATATTATATTTCATCAATATTAATAACCATATTTTCCCACTTGACTAAATTAAAAAATTCAATACCATTTGTATTTCAAGATGCAAAACTTAAATTTGGTAGTAAAATGTTTGCAGTTATTAAAACTGGTGGTAAACAGTATGTTGCTGTAGCAGGAAAAGTTCTATTTATAGAAAAAATAGAAGGAGAAATTGGCTCTATAATTAACTTTGATGGTGAAAATGTTCTTTTTGGTTTTGATAATAAATCAAGTACAAATTTGACAGTAAAAGCAGAAATTCTAGAACATAAAAAACGTGATAAAATCATAGTTTTTAAGAAAAAAAGAAGAAAAGACTATAGAAGAAAACAAGGACATCGTCAGATGATCAGCGTTTTAAGAATAAAAGAAATAATAAGCTAGTAATTTATTAGGTAATTAAATATGGCAACGAAGAAAGCTGGTGGTTCCGTAAAAAACGGTCGTGACTCCGCAGGTCGAAGACTTGGAGTAAAAAAATTTGGTGGAGAAGCTGTTATTGCTGGAAATATCATAATTAGACAAAGAGGGACGAAATATCATCCTGGTGAAAATGTTGGTATAGGAAAAGATCATACAATATATTCTCTAATAGATGGAAAAGTATTGTTTGGCAAAACTGCAAAAAACAGAACTACTGTTAGCATCATTCCTGATAATATAATATCTGAAAGCATCAATTGTTAAATTGGCAATTGATTTGATATTTTTTTTTAACAAAGTTTTATCCAACCTGCTTTATTATGAGATAATAAGGCGAAGATGAATCATAAAAATAAAAATGTCAAAATTAAAAGAGCTTATAAAAAATAATAAATTTTTTCGATATATATACATTAAGTGGAAGTCATTTCTTGCGTTCTTCCATATTCCAACGATACTTGGACACGATAAATTAGAAGTCGAAAAAGATGTCAATCAAAGCCCAGAAACAACTCAGAAAGATACCACGGACAATAAAAGCAAAGTTGTTCAGAAAATTGAGTCTGGATTCAAGTCGATTATCACAAATTTTGACAATAAATATGATCAATTCTCGGATAATAATCAAAGACACGAACTTGAATATCTCGCAATAAAAGAATCAAGGGATCCATTAAAAGTTGGTCTTTATATTATTCTAATATTTTTTGGATTTTTCTTTTCATGGATGGTGTTTGCAAAAATTGATGGATCAGTTGTTGCGCAAGGACAAGTTGTATTTGCACAAAACAAACAAAACGTCCAACATCAAACTGGTGGAACAATAAAAAGCATTTTAGTAAAAGAAGGAGACATAGTCCACTATGGACAAACTCTTTTAACTTTACACGACAGCGATATAAGAGCTGGCTACAATACATCATACAACAAATTATTCACTCTTAAAGCTAATAAAGCTAGATTAATTAGCGAGAGAGATGGAAGCGTAAAAATAAAATTCCCACAAGATATACTCAACACAGCAAAAGAAAGTTTTGAGTTTCAGGACATCATAAAATCACAAGAAAGATCTTTTTTAGTAAATACTGGGCTATTAAAAACTCATCTGCAAGTAATAGAAGATAAAAAAAATCAATTCAAATCTGATATCAACAGTTTAGAATTACAACAATCTTTATTGCTGAAAAGAATTCAGTACACTGAGGAGCAAATTAAAAATACAGAAAAACTTTTGTTGGAAGGTAATGCATCAAAGGTAAGGCTATTCGAACTAAAGTCACAAAGAGACTCTTTGATGCAGGAAAATCAAAGATTTAATGGCATGATAACAAATTATCATGGACAAATAACTGCTTTAGAAGAAGACCTACTTATAACAAAAAACAATAAACTCAAGGAAATAGAGGACAGTCTCAAAGGAATGGAAATTGAGATAAATTCTGAACAAGAAAGAATTGCAGCACTAGATGAATCACTTAAAAAAAATGTTATAAAAGCACCGATTGATGGAGTTATAAATAATCTAAAATATCGTAATGCTGGTGAAGTCGTACAACCAAGCGCAACAATCATGGAAATAGTTCCTCAAAATGACTTTCTAATAATAGAAGCTAAATTAGCTAACAAAGAAATTAATTCATTATTAAACACTGGAATGGATTTTTTTAGCTACAATCATCAAGATATAAATAACTTATTAGACGCTAAGATAAATTTAGTTTCTTACAGCAGTAGAAGATATAAAAAACTAAAAGGCAGTGTATTTTACGTTGGAACTGATGTTGTAATAGATCCTAGAATTGGAGCAGCATACTATCCTTTAAAAGTAATGATATCAAAGAAAGAACTTGAATACGCTGCAAAAAAAAATATGAAACTATTTCCTGGAATGCCAGCTGAAGTCTATATTCTTACAGAATCAAGGACCCCATTATCATATATAATTTCTCCAATCACTGCTTCTCTCGATAAAGCATTTATTGATGAATAATTCCTAAACTTAAACAAAAACAATATCAGTCTTCTAACAAAGAAGACTTTTAAGCATATCAATGCTCTACAACAATTAATTACAAAAAGTATCATTAAATTTTCACTATTTTATTCTATGCCTTTATCTTTCTTGAATTACTCAAAAAATTATATAAATTATATTATAAAAAGATCTAAACAAACCTTAGCAAAAAATGGCAAAACAAACACATGATGAAAAAAATTTGATAATAGGAATAAACTTCTCTCAAGTAAAACTTAGAGTAAAAATTTTGATTATCTTTATTATATTCTTATGCATCGTGTACACTAGTAAACTTTTCTATCCAAATAACCAAATAGAAGAGTCTATAAAAACAAAAACACTAGAATATAAAAAGGTAAATAACCAAAGAAAGAATATAGTTGATAGAAATGGTATACTTTTAGCTACAAGTTTACCAGTACAATCAATAGCGATCAATCCACAGAAAATAGTAGATCTTAATTACACAATTAATACACTAAAGACAATTTTCCCTGAACTTAAAAAAAATAATACATTATTTAAACAATTCTCAGGTCAAAAAAAATTTGTTTGGATTAAACGAAACATCACTCCAAAACAAGAAAAAAAACTCAACATTGCTGGAATACCAGGCCTTCTCTTTGAGAAGGATTATGTTCGAATATACCCATATAATAAAACAACATCATTCATTACTGGATATGTTGATGTTGATCAAAATGGAATGTCTGGTGTAGAAAAAAAATTTGACTCTCTTTTGAGTAATTATTACAACCAAAAATCAGAGTTAAAGTTAACAATAGATATAAGATTACAAAGCGCTATTGAGGAAACATTATTACAACACATAAAGGAAACCCAAGCAGATGGAGGTCTAGCAATCGTCGCCGATATAACAAATGGCGACATCTTATCACTAAACAGCCTACCAAATTTTGACCCACACAATCCCCAAAAAAACAAACCAGTGGAACTATTTAATAGAGCTAGCTTAGGTGTATATGAATTAGGATCTGTCTTCAAACCAATAACAATTGCATCAGCAATAGATTCTCACTCAATAACACTCACAGAATTATTTGATTCAATGCCACCATTGAAAATCGGTAAACACTCTATAAATGATTTTGTAACATCAAGAGAAAGAATGATAAATGCTGAAACGGTATTAGTAAAATCCTCCAACATTGGAACAGCAAGAATAGCATTAAAAATGGGAATAGATAAACAAAAACAATACATAGAAAAACTTAGTCTAATGAAAAATATTGATATTGGGCTACATGAAAAAGGACATCCTATTTGGCCAAAACACTGGTCAGAAATTAATGCAGTCACAATTAGTTATGGGCATGGTTTTGCAATTACACCACTGCATATAGTGCAAGCTTTATCTACTATAATGAATGATGGATTAAAATGTAACTTACATATCAATACAATTGAAGAAACAAACTGTGAACAAACAATCAATCCGAAAACATCAATTATTATGAGAAAATTATTACGAGAAGTTGTTGTGCGAGGAAGTGGAAGAAAAGCCGAAATGGCTCAATACTGTCTTGGTGGAAAAACAGGAACAAGTAGCAAAATACACAATGGCAGATATGTAAAAAATGAGTCTATTGCATCTTTTATAGGAGTGTTCCCAATTTACGATCCAAAATATATAATTTTTGTAAGCATTGACAACCCGAAAGGAGGAAAATTTACTACAACCGGAGGCGCTGTTTCAGCGCCAATAGCTCACGATATTATTGAAAAAATGATACCAATTTTCAATCTTCTACCAGATGAAGCAAAATGTCATTTTGAATAAAAAAAATTGAAAACATTAAAGTAAATTTTTTTACACTAACATAAATACATAATCTATAACAGCTATTCTTTACATAAAATAATTTAGTAAAATTATTTTTCACCAAGTAACACTTTTTTTGCATCACTAATCTGTCTAAACAAATAGCTTGAACCTCCAGAATCTGGATGATTTTTCATAATTAACTTTTTATATGCAGTGCGAATTTCTTCTTCACCTGCATTTTCTTGCAAACCTAAAATTTCAAAAGCTTCTTTTCTAGAAATACCATTACCTCGACTTCCTCCTACATTGTCACCTCTTCCACTATTTCCAGAAGAATGTTGTTGACCACGATAATTATTTTGTTGATGAACATTTTGTTGCATACTATGCAAAATCTCTTGAAATAATTTGAAAAAATCGCTGTTTGCACCACCACGATTCTTTCTACTGTTTGCATGCATTCCGCTATTCAATAAGAATCTTGCAATAAAATTTCCTATAGATCTAAACAGAAAAAAAAACAACAGGAAAAATAAAAACCAAGACATTCAAATAACATTACATTTAATTCTTAATACTTATATTATCATATAAGTTGTCAATTCTCAAGTTTATGAAGTCAATTAACAACTATATATTAAACCTATTCAACTAATTCAGAAGTATTTTTACTTACCTCTTGTTCAACCATTGCAACACCATCTTCATCTTCACCAGTCATAACTAAAGCATTTGTTGTAGAAGCAAATTCTTTAATCATAGATTCTAGTTCAATAGCTTTAGCCTGCTGCTGTTTAAAGTAAACTTTTGCGCTATCCTTACCTTGCCCTATTTTCTCACCATTGTACGCGTACCAAGAACCCGCTTTCTCAACTAAGTTAAATTTCACACCATAGTCTATCAATTCACCAAGTTTAGAAATTCCTTCATTATACATAATATCAAATTCAGCTTGACGATATGGGGGAGCAACTTTGTTCTTCACGACCTTAACTCTTGTTTGAACACCAATCACATCTTCTTTATTCTTAATAGTATTGATCTTTCTAATATCTAGTCTCATAGAAGCATAGAATTTTAAAGCGTTACCACCAGTTGTAGTTTCTGGACTTCCGAACATTACACCTATCTTCATTCTTATTTGATTTGTAAATATAACTGTTGCTCCAGTCCTAGAGATAATAGCAGTTAGCTTTCTTAAGGCTTGACTCATCAACCTAGCTTGCAAACCCATATGACTATCACCCATTTCTCCATCAATTTCAGCCTTTGGAGTTAAAGCAGCAACTGAATCGACAACAACTAGATCTATTGCATTTGAACGCAACATTGTATCAACAATCTCTAATGCTTGCTCACCGTAATCAGGTTGAGAAACCATCAATTCTTTCAACGAGATTCCTAATCTAGTTGCATACACCGGATCAAATGTATGCTCTGTATCAACAAATAAACAAGAACAACCTTGTTTCTGAGCTTGAGCGATAATCGACATACACAAAGTTGTTTTTCCTGAACTCTCTGGTCCAAAAATTTCAATAATCCTGCCCATGGGAATACCACCAATTCCCGTTGCGATATCCAGACCGATTGATCCAGTTGGAATTGACTTGATGTCCAATCTTGAATTTCCATCCATATAAGTAATGGTATTTTTACCAAATTCTTTCTCAAGCTTTGCCATAGCTGCGTTTCTTGCTGCAAGTCTTTCGGTCATGTTTCTTTGTTCTACTATAGACATATTTGTTAAAAAAAAATAATAATAATTAAAGTCTATAGCAAAAAAAGATAGTGTCAAGAAACCACAAGTTGATTAAGGATTGATTTAAGAACCAATACTATTTTGAATTTTTTAACACAAAATTCATTACGCATCACCTCTAATCTGCTGTATTTATGATGCAAATTCATTATATTTTATTGTAACCCATGCGCTTATAATAAATAATTATTTGCTATTACATCAGCACTGCAATTAAGGACAATCAAAACAAAAATCAATATAAATTCTTTTGTTGAAATAAATACAATAATTATCAATATTTTATTAAAATGAATTGCAACTTTTACTAGTAAATGATTGTTTTGTTACAAAAATATAATATCATATCAAGAATGTTTCTCTATTAAAAATTGTATGA
The DNA here is from genome assembly GCA_044347385.1 of Rickettsiales bacterium. GTDB lineage: Bacteria > Pseudomonadota > Alphaproteobacteria > Rickettsiales > CAIPFW01 > CAIPFW01. The sequence continues at coordinate 19,307 of JBIKUW010000002.1, read as the reverse complement.
ATATTAATAGCAATAATTCAAATCACTCTCAAGATTTACGATTTGCACAACAAACACCAAAGATTTCCGTCATTGGCGTTGGTGGTGCTGGTGGAAATGCTGTAAATAATATGATAAAAGATAACCTTGGCGTTAATTTTATAGTTGCAAATACAGATGCTCAGGCACTACTAATGAACAAGGCACAACACAAGATACAACTTGGCTCAAATTTAACAAAAGGATTTGGTGCCGGTGGATCTCCAGATATTGGAAGAGAATCTGCAATTGAATCAAAGGATGAAGTTCTATCACATCTAGCAGATAGCGATATGATTTTTATAACAGCAGGAATGGGTGGTGGTACCGGAACTGGTGCAGCCCCAATGATTGCACAATATTTACAAGAAAATAGAGAAGAAATTATAAGTAAACATGGAATACAATATGGACTTAGCAGTCTAAGTATAGGCGTAGTAACAAAACCATTTGACTTTGAAGGGAAAAATAAAGGGCGAATTGCCCAAAAAGGCCTGGACGAAATGAAGAAATATGTTGATACTTTAATTGTAGTTCCAAATCAAAATCTATTTAGAATTGCAAACGAGAAAACAACATTTAAAGAGAGTTTTGCAAGAGCAGATGAAGTATTGGGAAATGCAATTAGATGCATATCTGGACTAATTACAGATGCAGGACTAATAAATGTAGATTTTGCAGATGTTAGATCAGTTCTAAGTAAAAGAGGAAAGGCTGTGATAGGAATTGGCCACGGAAGCGGGGATGATAGAGCAATTATTGCAGCACTAGATGCGATGTCAAATCCAATTTTGGATCAAATTTCATTCAAAAAAGCAAAAGCATTATTAGTTAGTATCACGGGCGGAGATGATTTGACATTATTCGAAATAGATGCGGCTTTAAACAGAATTCGTGATGAAATAGATAAAGATGCAAATATTATATTTGGATCAGTGTATGATGAAAATAAAACTGGATCAATATTTGTATCAGTTGTCGCTACTGGTATTGAAGACGAAGAAGAAAACTTAGAACATGATAACATTAAAAAGAAAAACTTTTATCCGGGACAAGACACTTTGCAAAGACAAGAAACAAAAACTCTTGAAACAAACGAACAAAACATTCAAAACGAACAAAGTGATAAAATATTAGATCTAAATATTGCTGGACAAAATGTATCAATAGAAATGAATGATAAATTGGAAAAACTAGGAGTATATGACGAATTGAAGGAATCCGACAATAACAGCAAAAAACCCGAGAAACAGAAACAAAGCGTTTTATCTAGATTGGGATTTGAAATTCCAGCTTATTTAAGAAGAAAAAAAGATAAAGAATAAAGTTCTGATAGATATTCCAAATCACATACAAAAACAATCCACATTATAAAAAATGTAAAAAATAACTATATAAAGATGCTGTTTAATTTGTCATTAAATAAATAGCAAATCTCAAAACAAGAAATAAGTTAAGAAATAGTTCGCTACCAAAATCAAAATTGTTGAACAAACAACCGCATTTCTTGTTGCAATTCCAACTCCATATGTATTTTTCATTGCATACAAACCACAAACATACCCAGTCAAAACAATTATTACACCAAAGCACGATGCCTTAATCAAACCGGAAACAACATCTTCAAATTTTAAAAAATCAAAAGTCATTTTTTGATACGAAACAGAACTATAACCAAGTTTATAAATACTTACAAGATATCCACCAAAGATTCCTAAAATATCAGCAATAATTGCTAAAATCGGCATGAAAATTACCATTGAAATTAATCTTGGGCGCAACAAGTATTGATTCTTATCAATCCCCATAATATACATGGCATCAATCTGATCCGTAATTTTCATAGATCCAACTTCAGAAGCTATATTTGAAGCAATACGACCAGAAAGCATTAACCCAGTTAAAACTGGACCTAATTCTCGCGTGATTGACAAAACTACAACTAGTGGAATTGAGCTACTAGCATCAACCCTAGAAAATCCAACATATGATTGCAGAGCAAGAACACTTCCACTAAACAAAGCAGTCATTCCGACAATCGGGACAGAAGCAACGCCGATATTTAATAATTCAACCCACAATCTTCTAAAGTAAAATGGTTTAAAAAATAATGAAAAGAAAGCCATGAAAATAACTTTGATTCTGAAAAATAGATCAGAATAAAAATTAATTATTGATCTCCCGGTGAAACGCAAAAAATTTAAAATCATGATTCGCTATATTTCTAAAATAAAATAAATAATACTGTATACATCTTATAAATCTTTTCAAAATATGCCATATGTATATTTTTTATAGATTTTTATTTAAGAATCTTTTAACAAGGAAAAAATTTATGAGAATAAAAAATAATAAACAATAAATAAAATTCCATTCTGCAAGAGAAAGTTTGAGAAAACGAAATTTCACAATATCACATTGCTGAAAAAGAGTATTGCTTGAAAGAAAAAGACTCTCTAAAGTTCCATGCGATGAATTTAAACCCTTGCAAGTATTATTCACGAACCACTTGTTCTCAATTCCAACATGATAAAAAGATAAAGCAACATTAAATAAAATTGCAAAAAAAACTATAAAAAAACCCTTTATACTGTTTTTTTTTGAAAAGAAAAATAGTATCGGCAAAACCGCAATAACAAAAAGAGGTATTCGCTCATAAACACATAATTTGCAAGGAGCAACACTAAAAAAATATTCTAGAATATAAACAATTAGGAGTGGAATTATTGAAATTAAACTAAAAAAAATTAAAACATAAAAATCATTATCAAAAAGATTTTTCAAATAACTCCTACGCATTTCCATATAAATACTTCATCATAACTTCATAAAATACAGATCTTATTATATCAATCAAAGAAACAATCAAAAGTAATAAACGCTATTAATAAAAAATAAAACTAGACAAAATTCTTATATAAGATGTTAAATGTATATTATTTTTGATAAAACAATCCATAATATAAAAAATCAAATATAATTATAAAAAATATTAAATAAAAAATGACAATAATAAATTTGATAGGAATATCAGTTTCGTATTTTGGACTATTCGCAGCAATAATTTCAGTCTTAGGAGTTATGTTTTATGGAAAAGATCCATATCAAAAAATGCATTGCGCTGGAATCAATGATTCTTTTGGAATGCCACTCATGCTTATTGGTGTTGCAATTTTATCAACAAATATTTTTGCAAGTTTTAAACTTGTAATTACAATTTTTTTTCTACTAATAACATGCGCAACAAGTGCACATTGCATATGTACACTCTACTATAAAGAGCAAAGAAACAATTCTGAAATTGAAATTAAAAAATAATGAAGTATTTTGAAATATATAACACAGTAAATTTGCTACTTATAGCACTTATTACAATAAGAATATTCTATGATAAAAATGAAAAAACTATCATTATAATAATACTAACATCTATTTTTAGCACTCTCTGCTCTATTCAGTATTTACTATTCAATTCTCCAGATGTTGCAATTACTGAAATCTCAATTGGCGCATGCATCACAACAGTATTTATTTTGAAATCATCCTTTTGTTTGAGACAAAAAGAGAAAAAACAAATAACAGGACTTGTTGACAAAAATAAAGAAGGTAATATTGATAAATGTAACAGAATTTTTAAATATGGAATATTCTCTTTATTCTTCGCATTATTTATTATTTTTTTTGAAAAAACATCATTTCACTTTCCACGGATAACTTCCGACTCATTGCCATTTTTATATAACGACACAATAAAACATTACATAGAACAAACAAAAGATTTCTTACAATTTCCAAACATTGTAACAGCCATCATAATTAGTTTTAGAGGTTACGATACTTTAATAGAAACAATCGTAATTCTCACAGCTGGAATTTCCGTCACATCAATATTATCTCAAAACAAATCAATTCAACAAATTACAAAAAGCATTTTGTATGATAAATCGATCATATCAAATGTAGTAATGCTGATATTGCCATTTATTATTCTGTTTGCATTTTATATTCAAGCTCACGGAGAAGAAAGTCCTGGCGGAGGATTTCAATCTGGATCGATATTAGCAACTGCAATTATAGGATATTCTATAACAATCAGCGAAGATTTAATTAGAAAATATCTAACCAATAGTTTACTCATGAGAATTGGAACAATAGGAGTTTTATTGTATTTTACAGTTGGATTAATTCCAATTTTTAAAGGACAAAACTTCCTTAATCATAATTACGTAACATGTGGAGCAACAAATTTAATTTCTGAATGTCATTCAAGTTCACAAAAAATTAGCATTTTTATTTCAGAACTTGGTGTAGGAATGACAGTTTTTGCAGTAATGACAATAATATTTTTTAATTTAAAATCAGAGAAAAAATATGAATAATCTTTCTTTAATCATAAATCACATATCAAATAAATATAATTACTATTTAATATTTTTTATAATGTTTTTTAGTTTATTTCACATAGTAAACAGAGAGAATATATTGCATAAATTAATCGGACTTTCAATTTTTCAAACAACAATAATCATACTTTATTTAACAATTGGATTTAATCATGGGTCAGATTATCCAATTATAAATTTTGAAGAAACTTCAGAAAAATTATCAAAGACAGTTTACAACAACCCACTGCCTCAAGTTTTGATGTTAACTGCAATTGTTGTTGGAGTAGCTACTTTCGCTGTTGGTTTAGCAATAATGATAAAAATAAATGAATTAGAAAGAGATAAAGAAAATACTGATAACTATATAAAAGAAGATGTGATAAAATCATAAAAAATTATAGGTTATGCATGAACAATAGACAAATAATTAGAACGCGATTTGCTCCAAGTCCAACTGGAGAATTGCATATCGGGAACATGAGAACAGCAATTATTGCTTATTTCATGGCGAGAAAAAACTTAGAAGGAAGATTTATTTTACGAATTGATGACACTGATTTAGAAAGATCGAAAGAAGAGTATGTGACTCAAATAAGAGAAGATTTATCAAAATGCACAATTACTTGGGATGAAGAATTTAGACAATCAGAAAGAATAAATCGATATAACAATGTTAAAGAACAATTAATAGAATCAGGAAGAATTTATTCATGTTATGAAACGCAGGATGAATTGGAGATGAAAAGAAAGATCTGCATGAAAAATAACGTTCCTTTTATTTATGATTTTGAAAAAAATAAAATTTCAGAAGAGGAAAAAAACAAATTTATTTCTGAAAACAGAAAACCATATTATCGCTTCAAACTAGATAGAACGAAAAATATTACCTGGAATGATGATATTAAAAATGAATTGAAATTTGATTCAAAATTGCTTTCTGATCCAGTTGTAATTAGAGCAGATGGAACATTCACCTATTTGCTTATTTCTGTGATCGATGATATTGACTATAATATAAACTATGTAATTCGCGGAGAAGACCACATTTCAAACACAGCATCGCAAATTCAAATGTGGGAAGCGATGAATGCAGAAATACCACAATTTGCACATTTAGCATTATTAAAGATGCCAGAAGGAAAAATTTCAAAAAGAATTGGTGGGTTTGAAATTAAAACACTTCTAAATGAAGGAATTTTACCAATTACAATTTTAAATTACTTATCAAAACTTGGATCTTCACAAAACATCGCAGAATTTAAATTATCAATTGATGAATTAATCAAAGAATTTGATATCAAAAATTGCAGCAGTTCATCTCCAAATTTCACTAAAAAAGAGCTTGAAATTTTGAATTTAAGAATTCTTTGTGAAATGGAGTTTGAAGAAATAGACAAATTCATGAAAAAATATTTATCCATTGATCAAGATAAAGATTTATGGGAAATAGTAAAACATAATTTAGAGAATCTAAGTGAAATAATGCACTGGAATAAAATTTATCATGAGCAAAAGATTGACTTTTTGTTTGAGAAAGATGAGAAAATCAGAACAATTGCAAAACTTGGACTTCAATTTTTACCTGAAGAATTTGATGACAAAACTTGGTCAAATTTAGTTTCAGAAATTTCAAAAAACAATCCAGAATTTCAAAAAAAAGAACTGTTCATTAGTTTGAGAAAAATAATCACTGGAAAAGAACACGGCCCAGAGATGAATAAACTAATAAAACTACTTCAACCAGAAAAAACAAAAAAAATATTAAATAATTTTTAAATTAAAAATATTTTAAAAATACATTGATGAAAAATTTTCAGTACTAAATTTATCATTAAAATGATATAATAAATCATTAAAATTAAATCTCAGTATCAAAATGAACCACGAAACAGTTTTTATCAATGAAAAAAAATTAATTGGAATTTCTGTCAGAACTAATAACAAAAATGAAACCAATCAAGAAACTGGAAAAATTCATTCAACCATGATGAAGTTTTATAATGAAGCGATGTTCTCAAAAATAAAAAATCATGTCAATTCAGATCTTGTATACTGCGTTTATACTGATTATGAAAATGACTTAAATGGCGATTATACTTATTTTATAGGGCAAGAAATTTCATCATTTGATAATCAACTAGAAGAATTTCAAACTCTTAAAATTCAAAGTCAAAATTATGCGGAATTCACCTCAGAACTAGGACAAGTACCACAAATTATTATTGATGTTTGGACTAAAATTTGGAAAGAAGATTTAAAAAACAGAAGCTACAAAACAGATTTCGAAGTTTACGATAGGTCGCAATACCATGCAAATCCCGAAAAATACTCAGCAAACATATACATAGGAATCGATGTGTAGAAAATAATTATCTATCTATCAATTTTACTAATCTTATTCAACAAAACACTTTGACCATCTTTATTAAACAATCCATCTAAGTGTTGCGCTATTATTTCCCCAATTTTTTTCATAGAGTCAATCTCATTTTTTGACAAATCAGAAAGAACATAGCTGCTGATTTCCATGTTTGGAATTTCTGGCCTCCCAATGCCAATTTTAAATTTCACATAATCTTTTCCACAGAGAGAATCAACGGATTTTATTCCATTATGCCCATTGTCACCACCGCCGATTTTAATTCGGCACTGACAACTTTTTAAATCTAATTCATCATAAAGTACAATAATATTTTTATTTTCAATCTTGAAAAAACTTTTTATATTTTGAATTGCTACACCAGAGTTATTCATATATGTCTCTGGTTTTAAAAAAAAAAATTTATTACCTTTGAATTTTAAACTCGAATAAACACTACTTTTATCTCTTTTGCAATCTTTAATATTCAAAACTTTGCATATAGAATCTAAAACAATATACCCGGCATTATGCCTATGGTTTTTATAAGAATCTCCGTGATTTCCTAGACCCACTATTAAGTAATTAAGATTCACAATTAATTAAAAATATAAATATAAAAGAAATTATAGCGTAAATTAGGATTTTAATGTATTATTAAATTATAATACAAGATAAAAGATATCTAACAGTTTTAGTAATAATAAAAACAAGATGATCAAAAAAAATACAAAAGACGAAAATGAGAAAATTTGCTCCTTCTGTAGAAAAAAAGAAAATGAAGTTGAAAAACTTTTCAGTCAAAATGAGGAGTCAGATGTTTTCATATGTAACGAATGCGCAACAATAACATTCAGAGTTTTAGTTGCAAACAGAATGATTCATTCTTTAAACATTGGTCATTCGGAAAACAAAAAAGATAGCGGAGTTGTAGAGTTCAAGATACAAGATTTCACTCCAGCAGATATAAAGAAAAAACTTGATGAAGTAATCATAGGACAAGATCATGCAAAAAGACTACTATCAGTTGCTGTTTATAATCACAAAAAAAGGATTGAATACAACAAATTACAAACAAAAGAAATAGAAATTAGCAAATCAAATATTTTAATTATTGGCCCTACTGGCTCTGGAAAAACATTGATTGCAAACACAATTGCAAAAATTTTGAATGTTCCATATGCATCATGTGATGCAACAAGTATTACAGAAACTGGATATGTTGGCGATGATGCTGATGTTGCAATACAGAGATTATTACAAGATGCTCACGGAGATCCAATTAAAGCAGAACATGGCATTGTTTGTATTGATGAAGTTGACAAAATTGCAAAAAAATCTGATGCAATGTCGGGAACGCGCGATGTTTCTGGCGAAGGAGTTCAGCAAGCATTACTCAAAATACTAGAAGGAACAAAAGTTTACGTTTCTCCAAACAATACAAAAAGAGGGTTGCATGCTGAAACCATGCCAGTTGATACACAAAGTATATTGTTTGTATGTTGCGGTGCATTTCCGGAATTAAAGCACATAATAAATAAAAGAAGAAATTTAAGCAGTATAGGATTTGATGCAAAAATAAAAAACAACAAAGAGAATTTATCAGATGCATTAAAACATATTGAGCCAGAAGATCTAATAGAATACGGATTTATACCAGAATTTGTATCAAGACTACATATTATATGCGTGCTAGATGAATTGGATGAAAAACTACTCGTAAGAATACTCACAGAACCAAAAAATGCGATTATAAAACAATATATCAAATTATTTGAACTTGATAACAGAAAATTAGTCTTCACTGAAGATGCACTATTCTATATTGCTGAACTCGCAAGAAAAAGAAAAAGCGGTGCTCGCGCATTAAGATCAATAATAGAGAACTTATTGTATGACGAAATGTTTGAGGTTAGTGACAACGCAACTACAGAACTTACTATTGATAAAAAATATATAGAAAATAAATTCTCAAAATATAACAATATCACTAATCAAGAAAAAAATAGCAATAAATAAAGCTAATTTGCTTCTCAAGATAGCTTGATTGCTGTATTATTTAAAAACTACTACTTTAACAAATGAATTTATTTTTTAAATCAATATGAATAATCTAGAGTTGATACCAATTATATTAATGCACAGCGTGCCACTACCAGGGCTTGAAGAGCAAATAATTTCAATTTATAAAGAATCATCAATATCAACAATACAATATGCTATAGATAATTCTAATGGTCATATCATACTTGGCTTAGACTATACGAATAAACAAGAAAACCATAACGATACAGAAAACAAAGCAGAAATAAACGGTAATACAAAAGCTGGAGTGCTATGTAAAATAATAAATAAATTTGCTGAAGTAAAAGATAATAAGAACTATATTAAAGTTCTTCTCTCAATAAAAGCGCGCGTAATATTAAATTCCATTGAGAAAATAAATTTTGACAATAAAGAAATATTAGCATCATCAATATATCATAATTTATTTGATGACACACAATACATAGAAAATAACATCATTAAATTTAATAAATTTAATTTTTACCAGAAACAGAACGACACTAAAAAAAATGAAAATGATTATGAAATACAAGGTAAAATAACGGCTTTAATGCAAAAATTTAAAAATTATTCTCACGCATACGGCTCAATACAAACATACAATTTCATAAATGATATTGAGAACATATCAAAAAAAGTTGATAAACTATCTTATGAATTTCAGTTAACTCAAGAAGAACTTTTTAACCTCATTGTTGAATTTGATTTGCAAAAAAGAATAGTGATAGCATTTTCAATCATCGATAAATCAATACTAAAACAACAACTAAATAAAACTATAGATGATCAAGTAAAGGAACATATAGAAAAAACCCAAAAAATCTACTTGTTAACAGAAAAAGCAAAAATCATAAATAAAGAAATAGAGTCCCTAACTGGCGAATCATCAGACACCGAAATATTAGAGAAAAAATTATCAGAAATCACTCTTTGTCCAGAAATAAAAAATAAATTGCAATCAGAAATAAGAAAATTAAAGGCGATGCATAACAACTCATCGGATGCAGGAGTTGTAAGGAATTATCTAGATTGGTGTCTGAACATGCCATGGAATAATTACTCAAGTTTCAAAAAAAATTTCAATGATGTATACAACGAGCTAAATAAAGAACATTATGGAATGGAAAAAGTAAAAGAAAGAATATTAGAATACTTAGCTGTTGAATTCAGAGATGGAGCTACAGCAAAATCTGCTTTATTGTTAGTTGGACCTCCTGGAGTTGGAAAAACTTCATTATCAAAAAAAATTGCTACTGCACTTGGCAGAAGTTTTGCGAGAATATCTCTAGGTGGGATAAGAGATGAGGCAGATATCAGAGGTCACAGAAGAACATATCTTGGATCTATGCCTGGTAAAATAATGCGATCAATTCGAGATGCTAAAACCATGAATCCCCTAATTTTACTGGATGAAATTGATAAAATAGGAAATGATTTTAGAGGAGATCCAGCGGCTGCATTACTAGAAGTATTAGATAAAGAGCAAAACAAAGATTTCCTAGATCATTATCTAGATATACCATTTGATTTATCTAATATATTATTTGTATGCACAGCAAATTCCTTAAACAATATATCTAGACCACTATTAGACAGAGTTGAGATAATACAATTAGCTAGCTATAGTGATGACGAAAAATTTAAAATTGCAGCTGATTACATGATTCCAAAACAAAAAAATGAGCATGGACTAAAAGATTCCGAAATAAAATTCGAAAATGATGCAATCAAAACAATTATAAGTAGATATACATATGAAGCAGGAGTAAGAAATCTAGAAGAGCAAATTGGCATGATCATGAGAAAGTCTCTACTCAAAATAATAAATGAAAATGAGGAAATTCCTATACATATTACAAATGAAACATTAGAAAAATTTCTAGGTTTACCAAAATACTTAAGAGAACAAAATAGATCAGCGAAAATTGGCGTAATCCAAGGATTAGCTTGGAATGAACTTGGAGGAGACGTTCTAACAATAGAATGTGTTGCTATACCAAATGAAACTCCAAACTATACTGGATCAATTAAATATACTGGAAAACTTGGAGAAGTGATGCAAGAATCCATACAAACAGCATTTAGCTATCTAAAATCATGTAAAAACATTATAAATATAGATGATTCAAGCTACAAGACGTACGACATACATGTACATGTTCCAGAGGGAGGAACTCCAAAAGACGGACCTTCAGCTGGAATAACAATTTTTACCGTTCTTGCATCGCTACTATTGAAGAAAAAAATACGACCTGATATTGCTATGACTGGAGAAATTACCTTAAGAGGAAGAGTTTTGGCAATTGGCGGTTTAAAAGAAAAAATTCTTGCTGCAAAAAGAAATGATATAAAAACCATATTAATTCCAAAAGAAAATGCCAGAGAATTGGAAGAAATCCAAAGCGAACTAAAAGAAGGGTTAGAAATAATAATGATAGAGAATGCGATAGATTCACTTCAGCATGCAATAATTAACAATGAAGATGGCGATATAATTACTATCGAAAAACCTACTAATGTAAAAAAAGCTAGGAAAAAAATCATAAAAAATGATTCAATTTAATATCTTGATTTAAAAATTGTAAATAAAATTGATTTTTCACTTGCATATTCATTCAACAAATATATAATTGTTCTTGGACGGATGGCCGAGCGGTTTAAGGCACCGGTCTTGAAAACCGGCGTGGGGCAACTCACCGTGGGTTCGAATCCGACTCCGTCCGCTCCTGAATAAATAATTAATAATTACTATTAGTTTATTTAACTTGTTAAAAAATTCTTGCTTTATAACAAAATTGATACAAATATAGATAAATAAATATTATCTGATACAATAAAATTGTTGTTATAATATAACCAACTATATAATAAATAAGATTTGAGGTTAATATGGAGTCCATAAACTTAAAGAACAAAAACAAACATTTAGAAGATAATCTTGATGAGACGCTTAATCACTATAATCAAAATAAGTCATGGAAAGGAATCGCATTATGGTTAATAGAAAATACAGCAATTAGCTTTAAGCAGATAGCAAGTTTTTGTGGATTGCATCCTCTTGAAATAGAAGCTTTAGCCAATGATGAAACTGGAGAAAAAATTACACCGTATAACCCAATATTGATGCAATTATTAGATGAGAATACTATAGAGTTATGTAGCAAAGATCCATCTAAACAATTATCTTTACCAGCATATAATGCATTAGCAATAAAATTAGCCTCTAAACAAAGCAAATCAAAATATGTAACTATTACTAAAAAGAAAGATAAGCCTGATGCAATAGCTTGGATAATAAAAAATTATCCTTATATATCAGATAATCAAATTATGAAATTAATTGGCACAACAAAAAATACTATACAAACAATAAAAGACAAAACTTACAAAGGAATGAAAAACTTGAAGCCAAGAAGCCCTGTTGTACTTGGTCTTTGCACCAATGAACAATTAGAGAATACGATAATGTATGCAAAAGTTTTTCATGATAGAATGAAGATAGAAAATAACGAATAAACTATAAGCTTAAATTTAAATAAAAAATTCTACTTTTTATGCTTTATTTATAAAATAAATTATTTATAATTCATTAATTATATTATAAATATTTATCTTTGTAATGAAAAAACTCATCGCTGTATTTTCAATTATACTCACACTCTCGAGTAATAACATAAATGCAAACACCAATTTGAATAAAATATTCGGTGGAGTAAAAGACAATATTGATGAGAAACCAGAGCAAATAGTTGATCAAAAATATTCAAAAATATCAGTTGGGCCACTAGGCATTAATGGATATTTTCATTTTTTCTGGTCTAACACACCACAAGAAGAAATTTATAACATCACCGATTCTAATGGAAAAACTGAAGCTGAGGGAGCTATAAACTTTTTATACCAAAACGAACTAGATGACGAAAATAAGTTTTCATCTAACTTTAATATCAAAAAAAAATTTAGTAACAAGATAAGATTTAGAACTACAGCAAAACTTGAAAACAAAACTTATGGAAGCATTGAATTGTCAAGTTATAGCAAAATACAAGATAATTTATTGGTAAACACCTACTGGATCAAAAGCGGCAGTGACGGAGCATGGGATCGATCTATCAACACATCTCTCTCAATATTTAATGACACAAGGGAAAATTTAGCATTAAACAACATTTTAACATCTTATGACACAGCAGAAACTTTTGGTGGCGATGTAGATTCAGCAAACTTAGCATACTATATAAAACCAATTGATGGCCTAACAATCGGAGCAGCATTCTCCCCAAGAACTTATCACACTAATATTGAAAATGATTTCTTTAACTATAAAAATATAATTAAAGTTGGAGCACTGTATGATCACAATATAAATGAAGACACAAATATAAAATTATCATTCCTTGGGGAACATGGAACACCAGCAAAAAACCCTTATAATACATCTTTTGAATTTTCAGATTTATCTGATCTAAATGCATTAAATTTTGGAGCAATTATAAAATACCAATCAATTTCATTGGGAGGAAGTGTTGGTTTATGGGGTAAATCTGGATTATTGCATAATATACCAACGAATATAAATTTAACAGGATTTACCAAACCTAAGCATACCCACTACTTTGATATTGCAGCTGCATACAATATAAATGAAAAAGCGAATGTAAGTCTGTCGTATTTTAAAAGTGTCTATGGACAAAACTATGCGCAAGATTCAGCAACTAGTACAACTTCTAGACCATCTACAAATGGAAATTCAGGGCATTCTGAGTTTCACAACGTATCTTTAGCACTAGACTATAAGTTATTCAATGACTTAGTTGTTCCATATGCAGAAATAAATAAATTTATCGTGAAAGACAACAATAGCATTATTCATGATGAGAAAAGACATGATAACAATGGTTGGGTACTAGTCTTTGGTACAAAATCTAAATTTTAATTTGTTTAATACAAATTCACTGCGATATCAGAGCTGTATTACATGTGATAAACAAGTAAACAAAAACTCAACTTTTTGCGAAGCTTGCTATAGACAAATACATTTTATATCAAATAGTTGTCAAAAATGTGGCGAACCACAGAATAGTCGTATAACACGAAATATTTGTCTGAAATGCATTTCAAAAAATAACTGGCATTTGGACGTGGTAAAATCAATATTCTTGTATAAAAATATAGGGCGAGATTTGATAATCAATCTAAAACAAAAAAATAGCAACTATATATATAACAAACTGACAAACCTTATTTGCAATGACCAAGAATTCTTTTATTCAATAGACATAATAATACCAATACCGCTTCATTGGATTAAAAAATTTCTTCGTGGATTTGATCAAAGCATCGTATTAGCTGAAAATATATCAGTAAGAACCAAGATAGAAATTAAAAAAAATATACTTTATAAAAAAATTAACACTAAAGCACAGCATACCAGACAATCTAAAGATAGATTTACAAATGTAGAAAATTCTTTTATAATTAAGAATCATAACATAATAGAAAACAAAAATATTTTATTAATAGATGATGTAATAACAACTGGCGCAACCAGTAATGAATGCGCAAAATTACTAAAATTACACAACGCAAAATCAGTAAAATTAATTACCTTAGCAAGAACTATATTGTAGAGTACTATGATTATCAAACATTTAAAAATTTTACACAACTTTTTCCTTGATAAAAAAATAATTACATTCACAACGATAATTTTACTGTTAATTGTATTTAGTATTGATAACACAATAATATATCTAGCAAATTATGAAATAATATTTTTTATAAAAAACTCCACGTTCAGTATAGTATTCAACCTAATTCTTGGACTAATTGGACTTAAATTTATCTTATATGTCACTGAAATCTTTTATAGCAAATACAGATTTTACAAAATATTTAATAAGAACCTCTTCAGATTTTTTACTTCATTACCACAAAATAAAGAAATTTTTGGAAAAAATCAACAACTTGATAATATACTAAAATTCCAATGGGAGATTAATATATTAGCAAATGAAACAAATAAAAATTATTTTACAATAGTATCAAACTTCTCAAAATCTCTTGCAGCTTTATTTTTCATACTTTTATCACTATTTTACAATTTTAATATCAATAACATCGCAATATTTTCAATCTCATTTTCACTCCTGGCTTTGATATTTATAAGTCAAAATAATAAAATTCAAATTGAGAAAAAAATTCTTGACAATATAGATAAAAATTTTCTCATAATTAATCAATCTGCAATAAATCAAATTGAAAGCACAAATATAACAGAGTCAAATCAAGAATATAAACAAAATATATCAACAAATCTAGCAATAATTAAAAATATATTTAACAAAATTTTCCTTAAAAAAACTCTTCTTGAAACATTATCTTTAATAATAAAAATATTCTATATTGCATCAATATCATATCTTGCACTAGATAATTTTAAAATTTTGAATATAAAATTAAATGAATGCGTAAGCTTTGTACTATACAACATAATATTTTATTTATATTCACAAAAACTAATCAATAATTTATTTGATAGAAATATATTTAGTATAATATCGCAAAATAATATCCCACTCCTAGACAAAAGTACTGAAAAAGAAAATGATGTAAGGAATCAAACTTCTGTTGAAAGTTTCTCATTTCAAAATGTTAAACTAAAATCTAAACATGGTTTATTAGAGCAAATAAACTTCTCAACAAAGATAAAAAACGCCACTATTATACTTTCTGAAAGTAACGATATATCATTAATTAGAAAATATTTCGAAAACAAATATGTAGAGAGAGAAAATGGAGAAATTCTTATAAATGATGCAGATATATCAAAATTTAATCAGGAGACATTGAAAAACATTATAGTAACAATTAGCTGCGATATTCAAATACACAATGACACTATTAAAAGAAATATATTGCCAGAAAACTCGCAAATATCTGATGATGTAATAATAAAAGCATGTAAATTATCATATTTATACGACTATATTGCATCATCTAAAGTTGGATACTACACAATGATAGATAATGAAACGCAATTTTCTCCATTAGAAAAATTCCAAATCTCATTAACAAGAGCGCTTTTAAGCGATGGACACATAATAATCATCGATTTTACTGATATAGATGAAGATAATTACATCGTAAAAAACATAAAAGAAATGCTGATATCAAACTTGATAGACAGGATATTGATTATAATTACGAACAGTACTTTCAAATGCGAAGAGATACCAGAAATTCTATTTTTTGAGGATGGAAAACTAATTTGCAAAGGAAATCATGCAAACTTAATACAAAAAAGCAATCAATATTGTAATTTTTATCTCAAAAATCACAAAGATATAAAATTCTCCGAAGAGGAAGAATAAATATTATGATTAATAATTTAACTTCTTTAGAAAATTATGTTAAATATTTAATAAAACAAAAAGGTCCAATTACAGTAGCTGAATTTATGGTTGCAATCAGCTATCACAAATCACTTGGATATTATGAAAACCATAAGATTGGTGAAGATTTTATTACCTCTCCACAAATATCAAAATCATTTGGTGGATTAATTGGAGCTTGGATATACAATCTATGGCTTAAATATTTTACAAATCAAGAAATATCTATTATCGAGTTAGGCGCTGGAAATGGAGAATTTATAAATTCAATAATGAATATTATTTTGCAAATTCCAGAATTCGCAAAAAAAATCACATTTTATATAGTAGAAAATAGCAATTTATTAACAAAAATACAACAAAATAGGTTAAAATCAGTTGCCAATGAATTAATAAATATTAATTGGGTCTCAGATGTAGGATTAATAAATACTAACAAACCAGTTTTTTTTATTAGCAATGAATTTTTTGATTGTCTACCAATCAATCAATTTTTTTTCTCAAATAATGGATTGTTTGAGATTCTTATTAACTACAATGAGAATATAGATGAATTTTTTTTATGTCTAAGTAAAAATTTATCTCATTCACACCATTTCATAAAAAAAAATTATTTAAATATTAATAATATTATTGAAATTTCAACACCTACAATTAATATAAGTAAATATATTAACTATTTGCTAGAAAAAAACAAAGGAATATCTTTGATAATTGATTATGGATATAATATTTTTCATGGAAAATCCACACTACAAACAATATATAAACACAAAAAAAATAATGATATCAACAATGATATAATTCACAACGAGAATGATTATTTCAAAAGTAATAAATTTGGTAAAAATATTAATAAAATTATTAACGATATTAAGAATTATGATATTTCAGCACATGTAAATTTCGAAATAATTATTGATAATTTAATAAATTGTGAGAATAAATTCTACACACAACACGAATTTTTAAAACTTCTAAACATCGACCAAATTAAACAATTCAATCAAAATATCGAAAAACTATACTCAATCGAGGAAGAAACCTCGATTGGGAACTTATTTAAAGTTCTATTCAGTAAAAACACCAATTAATTGGCAAAATTAGTACAAACAAGTTAAGAATTAATATTTAATTCTTACATTTAAACTAGCACACTTTTTTACTAGGAAAATAATTTAAAACTTCAGACGTTTTTTCTCCTATTTTCGCAGGATTCAATGCCATATTTATACCACAGGCAGATAAATGCTTTATTTTATCAGCAGCAGAACCTTTTCCTCCAGAAATAATAGCACCTGCATGGCCCATTCTTCTACCAGCTGGAGCAGTAGAGCCAGCTATGAAACCAACAACAGGTTTTTTTACATTATAGCTTTTAATAAAATCAGCAACATTCTCTTCCTCAGAGCCGCCAATCTCACCAATCATAACTATTGCATCAGTTTCATCATCATCTAAAAACATCTTTACAACATCAACAAAGCCAAGCCCATGAACAGGATCTCCGCCTATTCCAACACAAGTCGACTGTCTAAAACCAGCCATAGTTGTTTGTGCAACAGCTTCGTAAGTTAATGTACCAGAACGCGAAACTATCCCAATTCTAGGACCATTTCCTTCATAAGAATGTATATATCCAGGCATAATTCCAATTTTACACCTTGCGCTGGGATTTATCAATCCAGGGCAATTTGGCCCTATAAACGATATATGCTTATTAACCATTAAAGCTTTCCTAACTTCTATCATATCATGAGCAGGAACGCCATCAGTAATACAAACTATAACGCCAATCTCTGCATCTATTGCTTCAAAAATCGCATCCTTCACCATAGGAGCTGGAACATAAATCATGGTAGCATCAATTTCTGTTTCCCTTTTTGCTTCATAAATACTATTGAAAACATTCAGCCCTAGGTGTTTTTGACCACCTTTCCCAGGAGTAACGCCACCAACCATTTTAGTTCCATAATCTAAAGAACCTTGCGTATGAAATGTACCCTGAGCGCCAGTAATACCTTGACATATTACTTTTGTATCTTTATTTATTAAAATACCCATATTCTATTTTACCAAATTAACAACTTTTTTAGCAGCATCATCTAAATCATCAGCTGTCACAATATTCAAACCAGATTCAGATAAAATTTCTAGACCTAAATCAGATTTAGTACCAGCAAGCCTAACAACCATAGTAGGCAAAGATTTTCCTTCATTAAGTAAAGATTTGCTTGCTCCAACAATTGCATTTGCAATAATATCGCATCTAACTATACCACCAAAAATATTAATCAAAATTGCTTTAACATCCCTGTCTTCTAAAATTATTCCAAGAGCAATCTTAACACTTTCTAAATCAGCTGCACCACCAACATCCAAAAAATTTGCTGGCTCGGAACCATATAATTGAATAATATCCATAGTAGCCATCGCAAGTCCAGCACCATTCACCATACAACCTATTGAACCATCTAATTTAACATAACTAAGATTGCAGTCACGAGCTTTACTTTCTAAACAATCTTCCTGAGTTTTATCTCTCATCGCAATGATATCTTTATGACGAAATAAACCATTATCATCAACATTCACTTTTGCGTCTAAAACAACAAAATCCCCATCAGGATCTTCATCCGTTCCATTTGTAAGAACCAATGGATTTATTTCAAGCATACTCAAATCCATTGATACAAAAAAACTATATAATTTTGAAACAAGATGATGTAATTTTTTTGAATATTTTTTTAAATCTAAGTTAAGAAAATCACAAAGTTTTTTAGTATGAAAAGGCATGTATCCACTGATAAAATCAACATTCATAACATGTATTTTCTCAGGAGTATCGTGAGCAACTTCTTCAATATCCATGCCACCTTCTGTTGAAACAACAAGACTCACAGAATTACTCTCACGATCAACAATCATACTTAAATAAAATTCCTTACTAATCGCACATCCAGCTTCGCAATAAAGAGCACTTATAAATTGACCCTCTTTACTTGTTTGATTTGTAACTAATCTTTCTTTTTTGAATAAATTTTTAGAGAAATCTACAGCATCTGCTATGGATTTACAAACTTT
>JBIKUW010000041.1:0-10905 GCA_044347385.1 Rickettsiales bacterium | reverse complement strand
AAATCCAAAGCTTGGCTTGAAGGTTTCCTTTTCTTTTGACTTCTCGCTCACAGAATCACTTTTGTCGTTTCCATTCTTATCATCTTGATTTTCTTCCTTATCACCATCTTTTTCATCTTTTTTTGAAGAATTGTCCTGCTGATCATCAACCTGTTGTTCTGAAACTTGTTGCTTAGCTGATGCCCCAGAATCAGATTGTGCTTTTTGCTGCTGCTGTTGATTCGCATTTGCAACCATCTGACTCAAAATTTCGTCACGAGGACCAAATGCAGATACTACACCATCCTGCATAACGAGAATTTTATCAGTTAAAGCAAGTAAATTCATTTTATGAGTTGTAAAAATAACAGTTTTCTTCTGCTGTTTTGCAATATGAATTGCATTCATTAAAGACTGCTCCCCTTGCTGATCAAGATTAGAGTTTGGTTCATCTAAAACAATCAATCTCATATCACCATAAAAAGCACGAGCAAGAGCAATTCTTTGTTTTTGCCCGCCTGACAACATCACTGCACCAGCTCCATAACCAATAACAGTGTCATAACCATTCGGAAGAGACAAGATCAATTCATGTACACCGGCAATCTTAGCTGCTAATACAACAAGCATTGGATCAATCTCATCGCTAAGACGAGATATATTTGATTTTATACTTACATTAAATAATTCAATGTCTTGAGGTAAATAACCAACATATTTTCCAAAGTGACTACGATTCCAGGTATAAACATCTGCTCCATCAAGGCGAATCGCTCCATTACCAGGCTTCCAAACACCAACAATCAATTTCATTAAAGTTGATTTTCCACAACCACTTGGCCCTATCACACCAACGCACTCCCCTGGATTGATATCAAAAGACACGCCCTTTAATGTTGATCTTTGCCCGCCAGCTGGAGCATAAATTACTTGATTAGCTGTTACCTTTCCTAAAGGAGGTGGAAGCTCCATGGCACTATTTCTTAATTGCATATTTACAAGCATTCCCTGTAAGCGGCTGTACGAAGTACGAGCACCACTTATCATTTTGCTACTAGAAATTATTATATCAATCGGTGCCATCACCCTACCCATCAACATTGAACATGCAAGAATTCCACCAACAGTAGTATGATTGCTCAAAGAAATGTAAATACCACCGGCGAGAATAAATGTATTTAAAACCGTTCTCAAAAGCTTACTTATAGAATTTATTATCGTTCCTAAAATACTCGATCTGTGTTGCATTTCAGCAACTGCTGAATTTTTTCTTTTCCACATTCTGGTAATCGCATCACCCATACCCATAGATTCAACAACTTCAGCATTTCTGATAGCAGCTTCAATTTCATTGTAGTTTTTCACCTGTGTTTCATTTATAATTTTTAGGTTTTTACTAGTAGCGAATTCGTTAAAAACTGCCAGTAACACAACTAATATTATTCCAATAAAAGCAATGAATGCAATTGTTGAATTAATCATCAACATTAAAACAAAGAACATCACTGCCCATGGTATATCAAATAAAGCTATTAAAGCATTACTACTCACAAAATTACGAATAGTAGACATATCACGAAGGATCTGAGAACCAGAAGTTCCAGGATTTTGAATTGTAAGCGCAAGACCACGACCAATTAACTCATCAGACATAATTTTTTCAAGCCATTCTCCAATTTTTTGTATCGCTAAAGTTCTACAACCTTCAAGCGATATCATTCCAACAGTAGCAACAAATGTAATAATTGTAAGAAGTATTAGTGTATCGACACTTCCACTTGTCACAACTCTATCAAGAATCTGCATTGTGTAAATTGGCATGAACATCACTAAGATATTAATTGCGCAACTAAAAAAGAATATGAACCAAAAAGCTTTCTTACATGAAACAATAGACTTATATAGCAGAGTTTCTGAAAATTTTTGTTTATCTAAAATATTTGTATGCATTTAATTATATCTACTACTTTTAACATATTCTCACATAAAAATGTGCAATTTCAAATACACTACTAGACACAACTATTAGTTTAATTAATACTATTAACTAAGAATATGTGATTTTATTAAGAATTTATGTATTTTCTACATTATCTTCAAATCAATGATAAATTCATACGCTAATTTTAATCTTGACTTTTCATTAAAAAATTGAAAAAATTATATTAAAATAATTAATTTAAATAAATATACAATGCTTCTCAATCAAACTATCGGTATTATAGGAAATGGCCAACTAGCAAGAATGCTTGCCCTTGCAGCATATAATTTAGGATTTAAAATTGCTATTTATGGTGAAGATGATACCAGCCCAGCAAATCTTATAACAAAATTTAATACTGTAGGAAACTATAACGATTATGAAAAACTTTTAAAATTTGCTAAAGAAGTTGATTTTCTAACTTATGAATTTGAAAATATTGATGAAAAGAATTTACAAATAATTGAAGAAAAATATGGTGAAAAAGTATTTCCAAAATCAAATGCACTATATATCAGTAAAAATCGCTTGAGGGAAAAAAACTTCCTAAATAATATTGGTATTGAAACAGCTAATTTCTGGCAAATTAATAATTTTGAAGACTTGACAAAAATTGTTCTAGACAATCCAGATGGAAAATTCATTTTAAAAACTTGTGAAGAAGGATATGACGGGAAAGGACAATTTAAGATTACAAATTCTTATGATATAGCAGAGATCAAACTAAATATTGATGATATAAAACAGGGACAATATATTCTGGAAAAAATTGTTAATTTTAAAAAAGAAGCATCAATAATTATAGTACGCGATAAAAATGGCAATAGTGAACACTTCCCTATTCCAGAAAATAACCATATCAAAGGCATACTACATTCATCATTTGTTCCGAATCGTCTATCACAAGAAGTCAATAACAAGATAATTGAAATTGGAACTAAAATTGCAAATGAACTTGATTATATTGGTGTTCTAGCTATTGAATTTTTTATAGATAGTGACAATAATGTTATAGTAAATGAAATAGCCCCTAGAGTTCATAACTCTGGACATTACACAATGAATAGTTGTAATATTAGTCAATTTGAAGCCCATATAAGAGCAATCTCCGGTTTAAATCTAAAAAAAATTAAACTATTGAATTCCTGTAAGATGAGAAATCTAGTAGGTGAAGAGATCAACTATGCAGATGATTTCATAAATTTAAACGATGCATACATTCATATATATGGAAAACAAGAGATTAGAAAAGGCAGAAAAATGGGGCATGTCAATATAATTCAGCATAAATTTGAAGATGATGCTTCATTTCATGATGACGAAGAAACAGAGAATCAAAATGATAATTATTGGGATGAATCTCTGCTCAACAGTCTATTAAACGATACTAAAAATCAATAAAACATCATACTTTCAATAAAAAATCTTTCCATTTTTCTACATTAGAATAATCTCTCTCTTCAAAAGCTTCAAACCTTATCGTGAGACAATCCTCTGTGTTTGATCCACGGAATAAAACCCAGCCCTTGTCATTCAAAACTTTTACTCCGTCTGTAATATCAAATAATATTGCGTTATCTTTGGCATACCTAAAAATATTATCAATCAATATATTAACTTCCTTTCTAGACATATAAATTTTTATATTTTCACTGCAATATAATTTTGGCAATAAATCTATTTCTTGAGCAAAATCAATTGTGGAATCTTGCAAAATCTGCAATAGAACCATAGCCATATAAAGACCATCATCACATCCTAAATCACGAAAAATATAATGACCACTGATTTCACCAGACATAATAGAACTAGTTTCGCAAATCTTTTTTTTCATAATGGAGTGACCAATTTGACTAACTATCGTTTCGCAACCTATATTTTTCAAAAATTGCTTGAGTTTTTGACTAGATTTTACATCACAAATTATAGATTCTCCAAAGAAATTAAGCTTCTTCGCAACAAACATCATTATATGTTCGGTAGAAACATTTTTTCCATTATTATCAAAAACTATAACACGATCACAATCGCCGTCAAAAGCAAATCCTAAATCGCATCTATTTTTTACTGCAAAATCAGACATCTCATCAATATTTTCTATAAACATAGGATCTGGATTATCTTTTAAATTCAACAAATTATTATTTATAATAAAGTTTTCAGTTTGAAGAGATGCGAGCAATTTATTTACAAAACTATTGACACTTGCATTCATAAAATTCCAAGCAACTCTCTTGCTGCTATTTATTTTAAATTTATTAAGTAAAAAGTTAGTATATAAACTATTTGCATCAAACTCAACAATTTCACTAACAGTACATCTTTTCGGTATAAATTTATTATCAATATTGCCAATAAATTTATTAACAATGTTTTTTATCTCTAATCCACTGTAAGATTGCATATCAGGTTTATTTATCTTAATACCATTGTATGATATATGATTATGAGATGCCGTTATCATAATACCATATGCATACAAATTTTTTGATGTGATTGACACAACTGGCGAAGTTGTAACACCACAATCAAAAATCTCAACATTAAAAAATTTCAATCTTCCTATAAGTGTATCTGAAATCTCCTTACTATGCGGCCTGTTGTCCCTTCCAAGCACAATTCTTTTACCATTCCATTCATTTCCAAAAATTTCTGCGATTATTTCAATTAAATCTAGTTTCAACGCAGCTCCGTAAACCCCTCTTATATCATAACCACGTATAATTTTGTCAAATCGTTCCGTTAAATCATTGAATATCATCTACTTGACTCCTTAAATAGGAATTATTAAAATTTACAAAGATTGCATTTTGATTCTTTAACTCTTTTGCTGTTATACTTAAAACACCATCAACATCAATAGAAAAGGTAACTTCAACTTGCAAAGAATGAGCTGGACCATCTGGTAAATTAGTAAGAGAAAATTTTCCTAATAGAATATTTTCACTAAATTTTTTACTCTCACCTTGACAAACAGCAATCCTCATTTGCTTTTGATTATCAATTTGAGTAGTAAAGACTTGAGTTTTACTAATCGGAACAGGACTATTCTTTTCAATTAAAACCTCAACAGAATCACCGCTCACTTCAATACCAAAAGACATCCCAATTTATGACTATTATTTTTGTTCATAATTTCATATGCATGAAGTCCCGCTCCAACTGCAACAATCTCATCGGGATTTTGATCACAAAGAATTTTAAATTTCTTTGATAAAATATCTTTTATAGTTGGCAATCTTGTTGAACCACCAACTAAAATCACAGACTCAATTTCAAGATCATCAAATTTCTCAGAGGTAGACTCAATAACATCATTCATTATTTTCAGTGTTTTATTTATCACAACCATCAAGATTTTTTCAAACTCATCTTTGCTCAAAATACCTTCTGAATTAAAATTTTCCTTAATCTCCTTTGCTTTATTCAAAATATCATGATCATTTAAATTTCCTGTTAAATTTTTTTTAACTAGAGCTTTTTTAATTTCTACATCAATATCATCACCACCAAGAAACTTATCGCCGCCTATTCCCAAGACACGAAAAAAATTATCTTTGTATTTTTTTATAATCGAAACATCAAATGTCCCACCTCCTAAATCATAAACAAGATAACTTTTATTATCAAATAAAGATGCAAGATTGCTATTTTTTGAATAGGCAAGTGCTGCAGCAGTAGGTTCGTTTATCAAACGCATTACGATAATTCCAGTAAGTAACGCACTTTTTTTAATGATTGTTCTTGCTTTCTCATCAAAATAAGCTGGAACAGTTATAACTGCATGAATTTCTACTCTTTGCCTACTCTCATTATCAATTTGAAAATGATCAAAAATTATCATCCTTAATTGCTTCATCATTTCTAAAACAATTTCATTCACTGATTTAGAAATGCTATTTCCACAATCAATAAAGACGTCCTGATTTTCATCAAGCTCACTAAAATACTTGATTTTGAAAGGTAGTAGACTTTCAATATCAAGTACTTCAGGCAAAGTTAAGCCGATAATTCTTTTTATAGATTTAACTGTATTGTCATTTTTTTCATTTACCTCATTTCCAAAATGACACAAATTATATCCAAAACAAATTCTTGAAGGAATTAAATTACTCTTTGACTTATTTTGGTGAATAAACTTCAGGATGCCGTCATCATCAACATATGAAATCAAACAATTACTAGTACCAAAATCTATCCCAATAACTATTCTATCTCTTTCTTTATTCTGGCAACATCCACTCATCAACAATTTTCCAAATTACTTCTTAGCTGCAGGTTTGGCCGCTGTTTTAGCTGCTGGAGCTGCTGGAGCTGCATCCATTGATGCTATATCTAATTTTTGACCACGTTTTCCTCTGAAATTTGCAAATACTTCATTTTTTTTCAAAACTTTAGTATGTTTTGGAAGATCTAAATTCTCAACTTTGTATTCATGCAAAACATCAGAACCATCAAGATCCATTATAAAATATGGAGCTATATTATCTCCAAGATATTGAAGATCAACAAAAAATTTAGAAACATTTAAAAATGCGCCTCTTTTAATAGCTAAAGACTTACTCTTATTAATGTAGAAAAGTGGTACCCTCAATTTAATATACTGATCCTTATGTATTTTAACAAAATCAAGATTAACCATTTTCCCACTTACTGGATCTTTTTGATAATCTTTTAACACAACACGCTCAACATGACCATCAATTTCAATATCAAAAACATGAGCAATCAATCTTCTCTTTGCTAGAGCATTAGTGAAGAATTTTTCTTCAACAATAATATATTCGTTTTTTGGACAACGATCAATTCTAGCAGTAATCAAGCCCTGCTCACGCAATTTTCTACTAAACTTACTACCATACGACTCTCTTTTTTGAGCCTGTACTTTAACAACATCATGTTTAAATGCATTCATATTCAACCTCTCACAAAATAATGAAATAAAAGTATTTCAAAATCTATTACCAATAGAATTTTCAAAATTTGTGTATATTCTATAAAAAATATTCGGAAAGTAAAGAGGCTTTTATAGAAAATTTACTTTCTTGATAGAAAATATTAGAAAATTGATTTTTTACAATTTGTACATTAAAATATTAAAAATAAAATTAAACATATAACGTATGGAAAGCAACTTAAACATAAAATTATTAAAACAAATTGCAAGAAAACCAATAATAATTGGAAATGATGATGGCATCAATGAACTTAATGTATGGGAGTTAAAAGCAGCAATAATAAGAACATATAATCAAAACAATCTACAAATACCACAAATAATAATGTGTGTGCCGAAAAGTCATGCAAGCGCACAAGGATCATTTACTCATATAGATGATAAAAAACAAATACCGAAGACAATGAGATTTGAATTAAATGACCAAACATCTGAGATATTAAAAAATTATTTAGAATCTCTTGCAGAAGAAGAAAAAACACTGTTAATTCAAGATGTATATTTTTATGAAGGAAGGCCTGGAGATTTAGGATATATCATTCAAAATGATAATAATTTCAAAGATATAAAAGAAGTTGGAATGGTTATTAGCGGACCAAATAATCAACAAAATCACTCTGATAATTTAAAATTAGCAGGAACAGTTGGAATACAAAACATCATTGGATTAAATAAATATTCAATCTTAACTAAATTTAAAGACTCAATACAAATTTCATTATCAAATTTAATTGGCTATGGATTAAACTCAAAAAATAATGTTGCGAAATTAAGTGATAAAAACATTAAAAATTTTGACAATCACTGTATAAACTCAATTTTATATACAAAAAACAAAGCAAATCAATACCCTGATGAATCCAAAAATACGATCTTTAATTTTAATTTTGATCCATTAGGAAATGATAATAACATTAAAATTGTTGAAGCAAAAACAAATCTTAATTATACAGAATATACAAACCATATTAGTTTTTTAAAACCAATACAGCATCAAATTATATTCAAATACTCTGTATCGCATTATCCTGATAATGAAGAACTAAGAAATAAAATAATAAATAATGAAAGCAAACAAACATTAGAAGATTTAATATCAGAAAAATTAGATGTTCACTATGATACCGAATTAAACAATGAAAAAAATAATACAAATCAAAAGAAAAATACTTTACTTCTCATTCTCTCTTATCTTTGGGAAATACTCAGTTTCATGCCAAAGAAAATTATTGAATTTTTCAGCTGTTTCAAGGAAGGTGACAAGGCGCTATTATTATAAGAATTTTGTATAAAAAATTGATTTATTAAAGATATTTATCTAAAATATAAACATCTTTAATTCTTAATTTTAATAAAATGGAAACTAATAGAAAATTAACACATGAAAATATAGCAATCGAAATAATAAATGCTATGGATCTATCAGATGAACTAGATTTTCACAATAAAACTGATCAAGAAATTAGACAATCGCTATTGGAGTTGAGCAACTTATTTGAATTAAAAAAACAATCAAATCAATTTGAAATTTTAAGCAAGTTATATCTTGAAATAAAACAAAATAATAGATACAAACAAGAAAATCAAAAAGATTACAATGATTTAAAATATATAATAAAAAAATTTGTTTTATCTGAAACTGCGAAAAATATATATTTTGCACAAACAAACATTAGTATCAAGAGCGCAAAAGATTTATATGGTCAAGATACACAAAATAATGAAAAATTAAAAAATTTCACAGCAAGGTACAATCTAAGTTTTAATATAAAATCCGTAAATTATAATCATGCAAAAATAAGAGAAAAAATTGCTTCTGTGGACAATGAACAATACAACAACTTATTAAAAGAAAAAAACAAATTAGAAAATCAATTAAACAAAACAGCTGGTGGAGAATTTAGCGGCGATGAAGCAAAAAAAATAAAATTGGAAAGAAAAGAATTAAGATCTAAAATAGAAAATATAGATAAAGAAATAAATAAAATTTTAAATGGAACTTATATTTCAAATAAATTAAAAGAATATAAAAAGTGTCTAGAATACAATTGTTATAATATTTATCTTCCTGGAGATCATTTAAATGCAATTTTGAAACAGTATGGATATAAAGAACAAACTACAGAGACTAAAATATGTGGCGAATTAGCAAATTTCTCTTTTTCTAATAACACTGAAAATAAAAATTTTGTTGGTGATAATGGAGAAAATCAAGGACCTTACAACGATGGTAAATTTACTTTATCATCATCTATCAAAGATAAAGACAATATAAGAAAATAGTTTGTAATTTATTTGACTTTTTTTTACAAATAATTATTATCATAAATAATAATTATTAAATTATCAAAAGTGAGTAAAATAGTAACTATATTTGGTGGATCTGGTTTTATAGGATCTTATGTAACTAAAATTTTATCAGAACATGGATTTCTTATTAAAATAATTACACCTGATGTAAATAAGGCAAATAAATTAAAAGTTTTTGCTAATCCAGGACATATAACAGTTATTGAAGGAGATATATTTCAAGATCAGAATTCCTTTAATGAATGGATACAAAATTCAAACATAGTAATTAATTTGGTTGGATCGTTCAAAGATAAAGATGAAAATAATTTCACAAAGATACATTCCCAACTTCCTGAAAAGATTGCAATCGCGTGTAAAAAATACAATATTGAAAAATTCATACATGTTTCAGATCTAAATGTAGAAAATATACCAACTACATATGCAAAATCCCGATTTCTTGGGGAAAAAGCTGCTCTATCTCTGTTTGAAAGGTCAATAATATTAAAATCTGGGTTAGTTTTCGGTCAAGAAGATAATTTTATTAGTACATTGTATAATTATGCAAAAAAGTTTTCATGCCTTCCTATTCTAGACAACGGAAAAAACAAATTACAACCAATATATGTTGTTGATTTAGCAAAAGCAATATTAAATATTTGCTCAAACATTGAATCTTACAATGGTATTTATCGTATAGCAGGTAAGGAAATTTTATCTTTAAAAGAAATTTATCAAATCATAGGAAACATTTTAGGTGAGAAAATTTGCATGATTCCTGCAAGTCAAATTTTGACAATAATGGCCATCAGAGTAATGAATTTTAGAATCATGACACCATTCAATAGAATTCTCTTTGGACAATCAGAACCACCATTCTATTCAGAGCAACTAAAAATGCTAAACTATGATAGCTTTATCGTGAATTCCGATGGAAATTTATTAAATACTATGCCATTTGAAACAAAAACCTTCGAGGAAAATTTAACAAAATATTTAAAATAAATTGATATTAAGTAATTATTTAATCTAATTAAACTATTGTTTATAACAATCATTTTTCCTATAATGAGTTCTTTAGATGATCAATAATGTATCTATGCCATCATTTATCAGTTTAATTTTCCTCGAAATTATCTTAAGTATCGATAATTTAATCTTTATCTCAACACTAATGACTACAGTGTCATTACGATATAAAGAAGCAACTAAATTCATAGGTCTTGGCTTAGCGCTTGCAATGCGCCTTGGACTTTTATTCTTTGTCAACAATATTCTTAATATGGATCAGAGTTTCTTTTATATTGGAAAACTTGAAATGACCTATAAAGAATGTTTGTTCATAGTTGGCGGATTTTTTCTAATTTACAAGGCCGGCGGAGAAATGAGAAAAATTGTCATGAATGAAAAAGAAGCCCCAAATGCTCCAAAAAAAATTTTACGCCCTGGAGGTTCTGCATTCAAACAATTTATTATCACCGTTATTCAAATCATTTTTATTGATTTTATTTTTTCAATTGATTCAGTAATTGTTGCTATAGCACTTGTCTCCGATATGAAAATAATTATCATAGCGACACTTGTTTCAATGGCTACACTCTTAGTTTCTACAAACTACTTAGCAAAAATTCTTATCAAATACCCAAGCATAAAATTGCTAGCTATGGCGTTCATCGTTGCGATTGGCATAGTATTT
>JBIKUW010000040.1:0-10960 GCA_044347385.1 Rickettsiales bacterium | reverse complement strand
GTTTAAATTGCTAGTAAGTTATTAATATGTCGTCAAAAATTTTCCTGCACAATCAAGAAATGCAAAATTACCCCATAGGAAAAAAGATTAAAATTTCAATTAATACAGACCATGGAAAACTTGAAGGCATCTATGGTGTTGGATCAAAAGATCCATCTGCGCCTACACTTCTGCTATTTCACCCTCAACCAAATTCGAACGGAACGATGTACAATGAAGTACTTCAAAACGTTTTATCATTTGCAATGTCAATGGGTTTCGTCGTCCTTACAATAAATTTCAGCGGCGTTGGAAATTCATCCGGAAGAAGTGACAATGGGCATAACGAATTTCAAGATGCGATCGCAGCTTTCAAGTGGCTATGCTCACAACGACCTTACTCAAAATCACGTTGGGTTTTCGGATTTTCATTTGGCGCATACATCGCAGCACAGCTAACAATGCGACGCCCGGAAATTGACCACTTCATTTTTCTTTCAATGCCAATTGAAATTTATGATGTTTCATTCTTTTCCCCTTGTCCTGTGAATGGTTTATTCATCCATGCTGAACAGGATAAAATTATTCCTGAATCATCATTGGTAGATTTCTTTATAAAAAATGATAAGTGTAGAAATATCTCATATTCGAGAATCAACTCATCAACTAATCACTTTTTCAAAAATGTAGATTTTAAGAAAACGCTTTTCCCTCATATATATAAATATATAAAAACTCATTGCACCTGGCAAAATCTAATCTTGCAAGATGAGTATGAGCAAACACTTGATAAAATTTCGTTTTTACAATACAACGACTTTGTTGAACTACTACCTAATTTATCAAACAACAACCTGGAACAAAACAGCCAAATTAACAATATTTATCAAAAACCAAAACAGCAGTATCAGTCTGAATTAGAAAACGAACTAGAAGAAGCATTCTAATATATGCATACAAATTAGAAAATTTCTTTTATTTTTCTAATTAAAACACTATCAATTGAACTCATTAAATAGTGTTTTATTCCGGACTCTCTAGATATTGATGTCACTCCATACTCATCAAATGATATCCCACACGGATTAATGTAATTATAAAAATCTAAATTTGTATTAACATTTAAAGACAATCCGTGGTATGTCACCCATTTTTTTAACCGAATACCTATCGCTGAAATCTTATTTGTACCACACCAAACTCCATGATTAACATCTAATTTATTACTAGAAATACCTATTTCTTTTAAAGAACTAATAACAATATCTTCAAGTATTTCAACAAATTTTGAAATATCTGGCTGATTTGGATAAAAAAATTTCTTTAAATCAATCATAAAATAAACTATACGCTGACCACAACCATGATATGTTATTTTTCCACCACGATTGGTCTTAAACACTGGTATATTATTAATATAGTTACTTTTTACAATATCTCCACTTCCTACAGTATATAAATCATCGTACTCTAAAAACCAAACCTCCTCTTCATCACCATTAATAATATTTTGAACTAAAGACTCCATTTCATCAAGAGATTTAAGATAATCTGGCTTTTCCTTGAAAATTACACGCATTAATTAATTAATTACAAAATATTTCCTAAACCTCTTCTCCAACCTTTTGATCATCTTTCAAATCATCTTGATCACTTTCTTTAGAAATATCAACCTCTTTCACATCATCCATTATCTTTAATTCAATATCTCTTCCTTCCATTATTCGATCTAATTGCTCTTTAGTTAAAGTCTCGTGAACCAACAACGCCTCTGCAATGGCACAAAATTTGTCATAATGATTTCGGATAATATCAACAGCTTGAACATAAGCGTTATCAATTAATAACTTGACCTCTTCATCCAAAACCCTACCAGTTTCATTAGAAAAAACACTTTTATCATGCTCATATACACTATCACTAGAACCGTAATATATCATTCCAACTTTATCGCTCATACCCCACTGATAAATCATAGCGCGTGCAATTTTGGTAGCTCCCTTAATATCAGAAGATGCGCCACTAGTAATCTGGTCCTTGCCAAACATTATCTCCTCAGCAGCTCTTCCTCCCATCGCTACTATTAAATCAGCCAACAATTTCTCCCTAGAAACAGAAATTCTATCATTTTCTGGCAACCTAACAACCATACCCAGTGCTGAACCGCGCGGCATAATCGTAGCTTTATATATCGGATCAGAACCCTTCAAAGTTAAGGCAATAATCGCGTGACCAGACTCATGATATGCTGTCAACTTCTTCTCCTTCTCCAACATCACCATCGATTTTCTCGCAACACCCATTACAATTTTATCCTTTGCTTCGTCAAAATTTTTCATTAAAACAACTTTTTGATCATAACGAGCAGCGGTCAACGCAGCTTCATTCACTAAATTCATCAAATCTGCACCAGAAAATCCAGGAACAGCACGAGAAATTAATTTAATATCAACATCCGGAGCCAATGGTACACCAGTCTTTTTTATATGAATATTAAGAATCTCCTCACGACCATTAACATCCGGCAAAGCTATATTAATCCTTCTATCAAAACGCCCAGGACGCAACAATGCAGGATCCAAAACATCAGGTCTATTCGTAGCAGCAATCACAATAATATTAACGTTTTGCTCAAAACCATCCATCTCAACCAACAATTGATTCAGAGTTTGCTCACGCTCATCATTTCCACCACCAATCCCAACACCACGAGCACGACCAACGGCATCAATTTCATCAATAAAAATTAAGCAAGGGGCGTGCTTTTTTGCCTCATTG
Source organism: Rickettsiales bacterium (assembly GCA_044347385.1). GTDB lineage: Bacteria > Pseudomonadota > Alphaproteobacteria > Rickettsiales > CAIPFW01 > CAIPFW01. Next base: position 8,203 of record JBIKUW010000040.1, on the reverse strand, counting down.
AACATATCGCGAACCCTGCTAGCACCAACACCAACAAACATTTCAACAAAATCTGAACCAGATATACTGAAAAATGGTACTCCAGCCTCTCCGGCTATAGCTTTTGCAAGCAAAGTTTTACCAGTACCAGGTGTACCAACAAGCAAAACACCCTTTGGAATTTTGCCACCTAAAGCCTGAAATTTTGCAGGATTCTTAAGGAAATCAACCACCTCAATCAGCTCTTCCTTTGCTTCAGCGATACCACCAACATCAGCCAAAGTCACTTTCACAAGTCCACCGCCAAATAAGCGCGCCTTTGACTTCGAAAAACTCATCGCCTTATTATTCCCAGCCTGAAGTCTATTCATGAAAAAAATCCACATCCCTATTAGGAAAAACATTGGTAGCCAGGACACAAAAATACTACCAATATAGAATAACATGCTCTCTCCAGTTACAATTTCAATTCGCACATTATGCTCGCGCAAAATCTTCATCAAACCATCATAATATATCGCTGTAACCTTAAATTTTGAACCATCGGTAAACTTTCCGGTGACCTCATTCTGCTTAATTTGTACATCAGAAATCTTATTTGCCTCTACAGAATCAAGAAAATCTGAAAGTACAATGCTTTTTATATTTGAATTAAAATTTTCATAAAATTGACCATAACCAATTAAAATAAACAATATAATCAAAAACCAAATTGAAAATCTACGCAAAAAACTACTCATAAAATTTAACAAAATCACTTTTTTTCTATTGCTTCTTAAAGAGAAAACAATCTTTATTACATTGTATCATAAAATTACTAAACTGTAAATAGCCGCTCTCAATAAATAAATTATTCTTCATTTTTTCATAAATATTTATCAACTCACAAAAAATCACCCTACGAGGCTCAACAAAAAAATGCATAATCAGTATCTTTTTTAGAATTCTAGTCGCAATTTTCACTGGAATCTCAAAAAAACCACTCCTATTTACAACAATAATCTTAACCATATCTGTATAATTAACACTCACAACCCTAGCAAATTCAAGATCTGTATAAAAATTCAGCGCATCATTTGCCAAAAACATCTTCTTTACAACTAGACTAAGATTGCCAAGACTATTTTCACCAATGCACCCACTAACACCTTCAACTCTCCTCATCCTCGCTCTCTCATAATTTATATTATAATTAGCGCGGTCCTCAATCCAAATAATATTATTTTTGCTCAAATAACTCTTAATATCTTTACGTTTTACCTCAAGAAATGGCCGAAATATACTAACGCCATCACAAATCAAATGAGAATTTATGCATGAAAGCCCAGAAACTCCAGCACCTCTAGCAATTCTCATCTTAAAAGTCTCAATCTGATCATCAAAATGATGCGCTGTAAAAAAAACACCAATTTCATTCGCTTTACACTCATCAATAATCAATTTATAACGAGCTTTTCGCGCATTGTCATACAAATTTTTTTCAAAAAAACCACCGTGATTCCACTCTACCTTATATAATTTATAATTATAATTATTCGCTAAATCCTCAACAAATTCAACCTCTTTAGCAGATTCAGTTCGCAAATTATGATTCACAATCAACAAATTCAGCTCAACATTCCAATTCATCTCAAACAAAAAATCACGTATAGCAAAAAAAAGCCCCAAACTATCAGCACCACCAGAAATCGCAACACCCCATTTACCGCTAATCTTCTTGGCATTTTCCATTATTTCATTAAAATTTTTACCTTTATGCAGCATTTTTTGATTTTTTTAAATATTATATATTGTATAGGAAAAAAAATTAATGTAAAATTTAAAAAACTACCACCAACAGATGTTAAAAAATTATTTGAATTTTTGTGAAAATAGAAAGTTAGATAATAAATACAGGATATTAACGACAACTGACCAAAGGGACTTAATAGATTTTTCGACAAATGACTACCTTTGCCTGGGATCGAAAAAAAATAAAAAAGCGATTGATTTTGCAAAATTAACCGCACAAAATTATGGGCTTGGTTCAACTGGATCAAGGTTGCTATCCGGTAATAATGAGTTCTATGTTGATTTCGAAAAGCAAATCGCTCTAGACAAAAAAACCGAAAAAGCTCTAATATTCAACTCAGGATATCAAGCAAATATCTCAGCATTAAGCGCATTATGCGACTCACAAATCCTCGGATCACAGGCACAAGTTTTTTTTGACAAATCAAATCACTCAAGTTTATACCAAGCAATATTTTTATCAAAAGCCGAATTAATAAGATATAATCACAATGATTTAAATCACTTAGAGCAACTTCTGCACAAAAACAAAGAAGCGGGCAAGCCAAAATTCATCGTGACTGAATCTGTTTTTGGAATGGACGGAGACACAAGCGATTTAGAAAAAATAGTTAATTTAGCAATAAAATACGATACTCTACTATATATTGACGAAGCTCATGCAACCGGAATATTTGGTGAGGATGGATATGGCTTTGGAAGCAAATACACAAATATACACAAAAACCTAGTAATCATGGGAACATTCAGCAAAGCAATCGGGGTTTCAGGAGCATATATCGCCAGCAATCAAATCATAATTGATTATTTGATAAACAAATCCTCAGGATTTATCTACTCAACCGCATCACCACCTATGACTATAGGGGCAGCCTATTACAACTGGCAATTAATAAAATCAGAAAAAATTAATAGAGCTAGAGATAAATTATTAAAAAAATCAGATTTTCTGCGATGCACACTAACAAAATTAAAATTCGATATATTCAATTCTAACACCCACATAATACTGTTGGAAGCACAAAACGAAGAAAGTACGCTCATAATAAAGGAAAAATTACTTTCAAATAGAATTTTAGTCTCAGCAATACGACCGCCAACCGCAGCTACACCAAGAATTCGAATAGCATTGAACACAGATCACACGTATAAAAATATAAATTTTTTAGTTAAAAATTTAATAGATATCCAGTATCTTTTTAAGAAATTATAATTATTATTCTTGCAATCCAACTCTAGACGACCACATTGGATCAGCCGCATCACCAGGTGTTTTAATACTTTTATGATATTTTCCAGTAATATCAACCATATACAAACGCGATTTTTTCACGTTGTCCACACCCTTACGATTAGTAGTACTGAAAACCAACAATCGCCCGTTTGGCGACCAAGAAGGAGATTCAATCAAATAAGCACTCGCTAAAATCTTCTCATCAGAACCATTTGGCCTCATAATTCCTATATAAAAAGTACCATTTAGCAATTTAATGAATGCAATATAATCACCCTTCGGAGACCAAACTGGATTTAAGTAACGACCAAAACCAAAACTAATGCGTTTTTGATCACTACCATCATTCCTCATCACATACAACTGCGGAGACCCACCTCTATCTGAATTAAAAACAATAAATTTATTATCCGGTGAATACGAAGGTGAAGTATTAATATATTTATTATCTGTAAGCTGCTTTTTCACAAAGTTATTAATATCAAATTTATATATATTAGTTGAACCATCCTTTGATAAAGCCAAAAGGGCAATATTTGTATCAAAACCAAACCTTGGTGCAGAAGTCATTCCATCAAAATCCGCAATTGGCTTGTGTCTATTCTTTTCACGATCAAAGATAAAAACCTTTGGAACCTTTTCCGCATAAGACATATACATAATTTTTTTATTATCAGAAGATATGCGTGGAGTCAAAATCATATACTTAGTAGACGTAATATATTCATGATTCTCACCATCGTAATCCATAATCGCCAATCGCCCAACCCTCTTATCAAAAGGCCCAGACTCCGAGAGATACAAAATTCTCGTATTGAAATAACCTTCATCATTGGTCGACGCCTCATAAATCTGATCAGCGACAATGTGACTCATCTGACGCCATTTCTCAGCATCAATCTCGATAACCTTCCCGACAACATGCCGCTTAGTAAAAACATTCCAGACTCTATATTTAATCTGTATATTCCTACTATTTGAACTAACATCGCAAACAAGAAGAAAATTTATATCATGCTTCTGCCACACATCAAAATTTGGCTTACTATCAAGAGTCAGATTTTCATGATAAGCATTCGTAACTTTAAAAAGCCCAGAGCCATTCAGATCATTTGCAACAACAGATTGAATTCTTGGATCGCTCTGAAGTCCAAGAACCGCAACATTTACCGGCTGAATATTACCACTATCAATATCGATTGACAAAACGGCCATCAGATCATTTTGAAAAACAAAAATTGACAAAAGAAAAATAAAAACTCTAATATTCATCCAGCAAATTTTTATCAATAAAAAATTTTTAATATTATACTACAATTTTCACACAGGCACAATCATTAAAATAAACGGCGCGCTTTAACATTTAAAAAATAAAATATAAATTTATTCAATATTTAAACACCACTTTCATTAAATATTTTTTCAATCGTCACATTAATTGTTTTATAATTTTCTTCTACATCAAGTGGTGGCAAAAATCTTATAGTCGCGACGCCAGAGCGCTTTATGAAAGAATTCTTTCCCCAAAACTTTCCAGTATTAATTACTATTGGACAAATCTTTGTATAATCATTGCTTTTTTGAATAAAATTTATTGCCCCTTTGCACTTTGACTCCTCGCCATATTTCAACCTCGTACCTTCAGGAAATAACAAAACAGACCTTTTATCCTCAACAATCGACTTCTTGACATCCAAAGGCAATTTCACCATCGCATCCTTCACACTACTTCTATCAATAACAATCATATCCATCAATATAAAATATAAACCTGCAAATGGCACTCTAACGAGCTCGCGTTTTAACACAAATTTTGGATAATCAAGCTCAGCTAAATAAATCAGACACTCAAACGCTGACTGGTGTTTTGATACAAACAACACAGGCTCCTTAGGAATTTCACCCTCAATTTTATAAGACAAATCGCAAATATATTTCAATCCAAAAAGAGTAGTTTTCGACCAGATTTTACTCACATTCTTCATATATTTCTTATCAATAAAATAAAACGGATATCCACACAGGGAAATAATTACCGTCTCAATGATGAAAAATATATTAAAAAATAAAGATCTGGTAAAATGCAACATTATATCTACGCATCAAATAATTTTTAGTAATTATAAGAAAAAACTCGAGATAAGGCAATTAAATTAGCATTTCACTTCCTATCAAGGCAGAATTTAATATTTTATATATCGCGATTTTTAAAAATAATTTGCAAAATCAACTCATGGAAGCCGTAATTTTCTTTATATCAATATCATTGCCCTATCGTCAAAACACTTCGCTTCTCCTCTCTTTTTTTTCTATAAAACTCCTTCTTATCCTCAGCTCTTTCAGCTTTAGTTTTAGTCATATCAGGCACAAAGCGCTCCTTTGACATGCAATTTTGACTCTCTTCCAAGTTTTCTTCTTTTTTTACACCACTATTCAAATCTCTTTCAACAAATTTTGCTGCATTATCAATTAACTCCTTGTCCTTACTAGGAATTGCTTTACTAAAAGAATTCCTAAAATCATTTCTGCACTGCTCATCACTTATTATTGGCAAAATTTCACGCCCTTCTTCTAGCCTCTTAACTCTCTGACGCTGCATGCAGTACTCATCATGCCTTTCAGCATATTTATAATATTTTATTTTAAAATTAATAAAATTTCTTAATATTTTAAGATGAAGATTTATCTCTTTAATCTTCTCAAATAACAATTTATGATTTGCAACATTTAACATCACTAGTTCGTTTACTAAATCAAAAACTAAAGCCTCCTTTTTAGACATGAAATCAGAATATTCATTTTGCAAATCAAGATTTTCCCGGACTTGAAGAAAATGATCCCTAAGTTTAAACCATTTATCACCAATTGAAACAAATTTGTTCATCAAACTCAGAATTTTACTATCAATAACATCCGATATCCCTGGATTCTCCTCATTATTAAATTTAATAGAATGCTTTGAAATAAAATATCCCTCTAATATCAAAGAGGAAAACTTCATCGTTTTCACACGAAACTCTTTCTTTTTCTCGTTATTTTCCTGTACAATAGCATTCATAATATTTTATTTAGATAATAATTTTCTATATTAAAACTATCTTATTCGACACAAATATAATGCTGGAAGCAAAAATTTTACTTCTTTAAAATTTTTTCAATTTCCTGAGCCGCCAATTTACCATTCAATATAGCCTTAACAACTGAACCAGCATACTGAGGATTCATATCACCGATAATACTAATTTTTTCATCAATCAAAGACGATTCATACTTCTTAATATCAGATGCATTGCCTAATCTATGAAGAAATTTCAGAATTTTCTCATCATCTAAACCAATTTCGTACAAAAGATTTGGATTAAAACTGCATCCACAAGCTACAAACAAATTTTTTGCCTCAAGAATTCTGCCATCCAACAATTTTATCGATTCAACTTCATCATCAACATTTGTAACAATGTCCCGCAATTCGGCATTATCAATAAATTTTACACCCTTACTAATAGCAAAATTCAACTCTTCATGATTCACTTTATATGCATTACAATCTTGAATTTTTTTGTGATAAACAATCGTTACACCACCTAAAGAATTAATATATTCATATAAACTCTCCTGACTATAGCACTCTTTTATCTTTTCAGCATGAATTAAGAATTGATCCAACAACTCTTTCTCCTTATCATTCAAAGCTTTTTGAACATTCTTCAAACCAAGCTCACAAACATTTTTATATATCTTTAAAATCTGCCTTGGATAATAATTCAGAAGCTCAGTTGCAGCATCAATCGCTGTTAAACCACCACCCAACACAATTGCAGGAATTTGAATCTGAAGACTCGTCGCTGCATAGACATCCTGCAATTTGTAAGCACCACCAAGCTGCAAATTCATTAGAAAATCAGTTGCAAATCTAATATTTTTTGCCATGAAATTCTTGATATTTTTCGGAACATTTTGCTTCCCTGCGCCAGTTGCAATCACAACATGATCAAAGCCATCAAGATTGAAGGCATCATTTAAAAAATAATTCGAGCCAAAACGCACACCATCATAATAGTTAAAACTATCATTTCTCTCCAACATCAACTGCATAATAGTCAGATAATTCTTATTCCAACGCGACGTTATTCCATATTCCATCACGCCACCAAAACCAGAAATCAACCTATCTTCAAGGCTTTTGTTCTCAAAATTTATCAAAATATTTTCTATAAAAGCATTATGTAATTTTTCAATCTTTGCAGCTTCCAACGCAACAACTTGAAAACCAGCCCTCAGCAAAAAATAACTAGCAGAAATCCCTGCTGGACCAAGACCAACTATTAGAACCTTTTTATCATTTAATTTTTTAGGCAAAGTATCTTCAAAATTTAAAGGATTCCACTGAGTCAAAAGCAAATATATCTCAACACCAAAATGCAAATTAATAATTTTATCAAAAATCGTCGTCTCAATGTATGGAACATCAACTGAAGTTTGTTTCTGAAAAATACAAGATTTCGCACAATCATTACAAATTCTATAACCAGTCAAAGCTAAAAGTGGATTGTTAATCATCATCACAGCAAGAGCAGCAAGCAAATAACCCATTTCGCTCAACATAATCGCTTCAGAAATGTGCTCATCAAGGGGGCAACCATGCAATTTTTGATTCAGTTGATTAATTTGATATTCTAAATCTTTATTTTTTAACCCTTTTCTACAAGAATCCTTTCCACGATCATGACATTTTAAACAATAGTTAACATTTAAATCTGAATGAATGAAGCGCCCATCACCATATTGCCAATGAAAGTCAAAATCATTTAATCTTTTCTCAGAAATTAAATCGCAAACCAAATCTTGACTATCAATTTTCTCAGGTAAATTAAAGATCACGCTTCTTTTTTTAAAATTGGCATGCAAATCATCGTTTAAAATACTCAATATATAAGAAGATATATCATCACAATATAAATTTAATTCAATACAAATCTTGGTTTCAGAATTACACTCATCTTTAAATTGAGTCAGAAAAATATTTGAGGTCTCGCTTACATCGCATTTCTTAATTTCATAATATACATAAACATCGCAAACATGAAATTGATAAAAATAATCACCAAAATGATAAAAAGTTCTAAAATAGACTTTATCTATGAGCTCATTTCTATCAAAATAATTATTAATATCTAAATATTTTTTATATAAAACCTC
>JBIKUW010000039.1:0-10997 GCA_044347385.1 Rickettsiales bacterium | reverse complement strand
TTCCTATTGATGGATATGCGGTCCCGCTATATGGAGAATTTACAACTTCAAACATCGAGCTTCTAATAATATTGAGGTTTTTTTCACTTACTAATGTGTTTTTCTCAGCAATTGCATGTCCTGTAGAATCCAAGGTTGATAAATACATCAAGTTTCCACTCGCTATAGATCCAACCATTGTGCATAATTGCAGAGGCGTGCATGTTAAATATCCTTGTCCAATCATTAGATTAGCGCTATCTCCAATATACCATAAATTTCCGAAGCGTTTGAATTTCCAGAACTTAGAAGGAACAATTCCTTGCAATTCTCCGTTGAATTCTATATTCGATATTTTTCCTAGTCCTAGGCTATAGCACAGCTTCTCAAGAAAGGAAATATCCATTTTTTTTGCTAGTGCATAGAAAAAACTATTGCATGATTTTTCAATTGCTTGTCTAACATTCATTGTTCCATGATGGTGGAGGCAATGATAAAATCTATTCCCAACTTGATGTCCGCCGTTACAAAAAATTGTACTATGCTCATTGATAATTCCAAGCTCAAGTGCTGCTAGTGCAACAACAATCTTAAATGTTGATCCTGGTGAATAAAGTCCAGATATTGCCTTGTTTATTAGTGGTTTATTTGGATCAGTTGCTAATTTTCCCCAATGCGCTTTTCTCAATTCATCATTATTTAGAATTTCTGGATCAAATGATGGTGTGCTTAGCATAGCAACAAGATTTTGTTTTTGTATGTCAATCACTACGACACTTGAAGTGTGGTCTTTTGTTTCATTATATATCATTTTTTGAAGATCGATGTTGATACTAGTTTTTATATTTTGCCCATTTGATCCTTCTATATTTTGAATTTCTTTTATTTTATTTCCTCTAGCATCAACTTCTATTTGCGTTATATGGTTTTCCCCTGTTAGTTGAGAATTATATTTTGCCTCTATACCGGTTTTACCAACCTTAAAATCATGACTGTATATAAAATGATTATTATCATATTTTTTATTTTCATTGATCACATATCCAACTACATGAGCAGAGATTTCTTTATATTGATAAATTCTTAGATAGTTTTTATTAACAAGTAATTCTGGTAGATTGTCAATTTGATATTGAAGTGAAATGAAATCATCAAAGGAAATAGATTTTATATTAATGAATCTTTTTTTTTTCTTATAAAGATTTCTAATTTTGTCTTGTTGTGTTTCTGATATGTCAAGTAAGTTAACTATTTTTGTAATGAAGCCATCTATAGTGGTGATTTTTTTGGTATCTAGTATCAATAGATATTCATAGAAGTTTTCTGCGAGAATTTCCCCATTTAAATCCAATATTAAACCCCTTTGAGATGGTTCGGTAATTGTTCTAGAATAATTGTTTTCTGCTGAATTTAGATATTGTTTATGTTTTAGAATTTGTAGGTTAAATAATCTATATATTAGAATTGTAAATAATGATGCTTCAAATGCTAAAATGCAAAAAATTCTTCTGCTATTAAATTTAATGATTTTTTGATTATTGCGCATTTGTTTAATTATTTATTTCAAAATTTCAATTTTTAATTATTAATTATTTTTATTGGTTGTCTAGAGAAATATTGTGTTGATTTCTAGTAAATTTCTATTTCTATGTTATAATTTTTTCATAAATTGATAAAAAAATTAAAATTCAATATGGTTGTGAGTTTCAATAGTGATTCGTGCTCTGGTTTTTCTGTAAAAATCGATGTTCCAGAATGGAATTTGAAAGATTTGTATGAATCTCTTGAAGATAAGAAAATTTTCTCTGATTTAAATTTATCAAAGAAGTTGCAAGAGGAGTTTGTGCTTGAGTATAAGGGGAAGGTTGTAGATTTCGAAAAAAAGAATTTTACAGATGCTGCAAATGAGATGTACAAAGCAATAAAGAAATATGAGGAAATAGGCGAGATTAACGGAAAGATAGCGACTTTTGCCTATCTGAACAAGGCTAAGAATTCTAGTGATGAAAAGATTGCAATTTTCTATCAAAATGTTGTTGATGAGATATCAAAAATTGAAGGAAATATTCTGTTTTTTTCTTTGGAGATGAACAAAATAGATGAGAATTTTATTAATCAATGCATGGCTTGTAGTTTGCAACTAGCAAGTTACAAGCCATGGCTTAAAAAGATTTTTAAATTTAAGAAATATAATTTGTCTGATGAAGCAGAAAGAGTTTTGTATCTAAAAATGACAACGAGTTCTTCAATGTTAGTTCGTTTGTTTGATGAGAATCAGGCGGATCTAAGGTTTCCTTTTAGAGATAAAATGCTCTCAAATAATGAGATATTTTTCTATCTTAGTTCTGCAAGTGAAGATGAACGCCGCGATGCAGCAGAATCAATATCTAGAGTCTTGAGTAGTAATTCAAAGAGTACTACCATGATTCTCAATATGATAGCAAAGGATAAGTTGATTGAAGATGAATTGCGTGGTTTTGAACATGTTATTTCATCAAGAAATTTAGTAAATGACATAGAAGACTCTGTTGTGGAGAATCTAATTTGTACTGTTAAGGAATGGTATCCAAAAATATCGCATCGTTATTATAATTTAAAAGCAAAGTGGTTTAAAAAGGATAAATTGAATTATTGGGATCGAAATGCGCCGCTTCCGGATTCTTCAAATTTAATTTTTTCTTGGAGTCAATCCAAAGAGATTGTCTTGAAAGCATATAAGAATTTTTCTCCGACTCTAGCAAATGAAATTGAGAAATTTTTTGATAAGGATAATAGTTGGATTGATGCAAAGATAACAGAATCAAAGGCTAGCGGAGCTTTTTGCCATCCATGTGTACCATCTGTTCATCCATATATGTTGATGAATTTTCAGGGAAAAGTGTATGATATTATGACATTAGCTCATGAGCTTGGGCATTGTGTTCACTATATGCTTTCAAATAAGAATGGTTTTTTGGCAAATGATATTCCACTAACATTTGCTGAAACTGCGTCTGTTTTTGGAGAGCAGTTGGTTTTTCGACATTTATTGACTATTGAGCTTGATAAGAAGGAGCGAAAAAACATGATTGCTAAGAAAGTTGAAGATATGCTGAGTACAGTTGTTCGTCAAATAGCTTTTTGTGATTTTGAATTAAGAGTTCATAATAAAAGAAAAGAATCTGAGTTATCATACGATCAAATTTGTGATATCTGGATGGAGGTCCAAAAAGAATCTTTAGGGCCAGCTTTTGATTTAACGGATGAATATAGACCATACTGGTCTTATATATCACATTTTATTCATGCGCCTTTTTATGTTTATGCGTATGCTTTTGGTGATTGTTTAGTGAATTCGTTGTATAAATTTTATTTAAAACATGAATATAATTTTGTTGACAAGTACATAGATTTATTGAGTTCAGGAGGAACCAAGCATCATTCGGAATTACTGAAACCATTTGGTATGGATTTAAATGATAGAAGTTTTTGGGCACAGGGTTTATCATTGATTGATGAGTTAATAACAGAATTAGAGGAATTGTCTAAGTAGTTTTATTGATAGGTTAGTATATGAATGCAGAGTATAAAAAAATTGTAATTTTGTATTGTCTCTTAGGCAAGATAAATGAAAAAGTTGCTAAAAGTTTGGGAGAGAATTTTGTATATGTTGAGACTAAAACTCCTAACAACATAGATACAGCAATAACTCTTAGGCATGAGATAAAGCATTTTGTGGAAATTGAAGATGTTATTGAAATTTTAAAAGATGGTAAAATTCCAGTTTTAAATTTGAATGTTGTTAACTCTCAAAGAACAATTTCAGATTTGGAAAAGAGATGTAGAGCGCTAGAGCTTAATTTTAAATTTGATTGCAAGAAGATTGCTATTGAGCATGATGATAAAAAGTTGCTAGATGAGCATGCTAAGGATGGTGAGTTTTCTATCAAAAATCGTTATAAAAATGGTGATGATTTCAATAGTGAGCTGAAAGAAAGAGTAGAGCAATACGAGAAGAATAAAAGTAATGGAAGTTTTGAGTCTATATTAAAAATTGGTAATGAGTTTAATATTGAAAAGTTATTAGAGTCTGTAAAAAATATAGTCGTAGGTCCTGGAGTTGACGAGTTTGGATTTAGTGGGGAGGGCAAAGTAGATAAAATCCATAAAAGAAGTTAGAAAAGATTGAAAGTATATATTTTGCAAGAGTAATTTATTTTGAAGTTAGTATAAATCAGCAATGTCTATGTTTAAGAAGAAAAATTTTATTATAATTATTTCATCTCCATCTGGATGCGGTAAGACAACAATTGTGAAATCCCTACTATCTGCAGATGAAAGTTTGTGTATGTCAGTTTCTGCAACAACTAGAAATCCAAGGAAAGGCGAAATCGAAGGAAAAGATTATTTTTTTTTTAGAAAAGATGAATTTGAAATGAAGATAGGAGAGAAATACTTTTTAGAATATGCTGAAGTTTTTGGAAAAGATAGATACTATGGAACCCCAAAATCTTTTGTTGAAGAGAAAATTAATTCTGGTTTTGATGTTGTTTTTGATATTGATTATCAAGGTGCTTTGCAAGTTAAGAATAATTTACCAGAAGATGTTGTGACAATTTTTATTCTTCCGCCATCAATGAAAGAGTTGGAAAGGAGATTGCGCGGCAGATCTTCCGATTCTATGAGCGAGATAGAGATTCGACTCAAAGAATCAGAAAAAGAGATAGACAATTGTCATTTTTATGACTATATCTTAGTGAATGATGATTTGAATGAATCTGTCAAGAAGATTCAAGCAATCATTTCAGCTGAGAGATGCAAGATGTCTCGCCAAATTGGTTTAGATGATTTTATCAAACAAAATATATATTTATAATAAATTATTAAATTTCTCTTTCTCGAATTGTTGGCATAAATGCTCTCAAAAATATACTAGGGATATCTTGATAATTGCATTTTGCGTCTTTTTCAACTATGCATGTCTCTTTGTCTTTATATTTTGCCTCTATAAAGTTTTTAGTGAAGTCAATTATTTTATATAGTGCTAGTGCTAATATCGCAGCAAAAACTGCTGTTAAAATTATTTTCATGTTGTTATTTGCTTCTTGCAATTTATCTAATTTATTTTGCATCTGATCAACAAATTTTGAAATTGTATCGATGCTTTGTGCGTTCTCGACTGTTCTTAATGTATTTGCATATTCGTTAATTTTAGTAAGTGCATTTTTAATTTCAAGCGTGATAACGTTTAATTTTATTGGATTGATTGTTGTTTCAATTTGATTAATTGTATCTAGTGCAGTGCTTAGTTCTGGTATTTTAACAATATTTTTTATTGTTGAGATTTTTGTCACCAAATCTTTTATTTCGTTGTTTATGTTTTGTGCAAAATTTATAAATATAATTGCAGATAGGATAATAATTGATGGTAATATCAAATTCTTTAAAATATCGAAAAATAAAACCTTATTTTTGTAGTTTGCTCCGTATAATTGTTTTTCTTGAATTTTTTTTAGAATTGTGCTTATCATTAGGATCGCTGAGATGGTTATTAGCAGTGTTGATGTGACTCCAAGAATTTTATCTTTTCCTATCCATGATAATTTTTGCATATCAATCATTCCTTGTGCGCCAATGTAGCAAGTAAATCCCATTGCAGTGAATGAGAATAGCGCAAGTCCAATTCTTGTTTTTGATAAATTATGTATAGTTTTGGTAGACATATCTCAATTATTATAATTAATTGATTTACATTATTTATAATAGTGCTTGTAGGCGGAAGTAAGAAAATGAGTTTTGTGTGAAATCTTTGTGACAAATGGCATAAAAATTTATTATTAGAGTTGTTTTAATTTTGTAAATATATTATAGAAATCAGATAGATATAGATTTTCTGGCCTGCTATTTGGATTAATTTGTAACTCTTCCAAGATTTGTGTTATTGGTGCGTACTGCCCTTTGAGATTGTTTGTAATCGTTTTTCTTGGTTGTGCGAATGCTATCTTTGTTAAAGATGATAGCTCCTTCCAAGAAATATCGTATTTGTTGTTTTTGAATGGTCTGAATGTAATAAGAGTAGAGTCGACTTTTGGTGGTGGATTGAATGCTTTAGGTGGAACATTAAATTCTTTTTTAACATCTGATACTAAATTTGTTAAAATGGCTGTTCTTCCATAACCACTATCTCCAACTTTGGCTAGAAAGCGATCAGCTACCTCTTTTTGTATTAAAACTGTTATTGATTCAAAAAAATTAGCGTACTCGAGCCAGTTTAGAATCATATTTGTTGCAACGTTATATGGCAGATTTGCGATAATTTTCACAGGCTGTTCTGTAATTTTTCTTATATCTATTTGAGTACCATCGCAATTCATGATTTCCACTTTGTGATTTTCATTAGATTGTTCTTGAAAAATTTTTTGTAAATGTGGAATTAAATCTTTATCTTTCTCAATTAATATTAGTTTTTTTGGATTTTGCTCTAAAATTGCTTTCGACAGCCCTCCATCTCCAGGTCCAATCTCTACAATATTGTAGTTTGCTATCTCCATTCCGCGTGATGCAATTTTTTGATGAAGTTTTGCATCTTTGATAAAATGTTGCCCTAAGAATTTTTTATGAAAAAATTTATTGTCCATTTCTTCTTACTATTCCAATTGTATAAACTGCTAGTATATCAGGCTCTATATTAACTACATCATTTATTTTTGCAAACCTAAGATTCGTTTTTTCTAAAGTGAATGGAATGATATTTACATCGAACTGATTTTTATCAGTATATATGTTACTAATTGTTAGAGCGATACCGTTTATTGTAACTGGTGATTTGTAATCAAGATATTGAAAAACATTGTTTTTAGTTTCAAAGAGAAATATGTTGTTTTCTGAGATATCTATTAGTTTAGCGGTGCCGTAAATATGCCCATAATTTAAGTGACCATCAATTTTGTCGCCAACTCTCATTGGAAATTCGATATTTATATGATCATCTTGTTTTAGATTTATTATATTTGTTTGTAAAATTGTTTCCGGTGCAATATTAAAGAAAAAAATATTTTCTTCGATTTTTACTACTGTGAGGCATATACCATTGCATGCTATCGAATCTCCAAGTGATATATTTTTTATTTCATCTTCTGAGATGTCAATCAGTTCTATTTTTAGAGTATTATTTTGTTTGTTAAATTCTAAGAATTTTGCTTGATATTTTATCATTCCATTGAACATATTTTGCATTTTTATAAGTTATTTATTTATATGCCAGAATGGCGTTCCAATATTTGGAGTGCTGTTGACACCGAAGTCTCTTTTTTCCATCAGCCCAGAGTTTTTAGCCAAGAAGCCGCAATTGATTGCCATGTTGAAGGCGTAACCCATATTTATTGGGTCGACAGCTTGAGATATTGCTGTATTAAGTAATACAGCATCAAACCCCATTTCCATAGCTTCCATAGCTTGTGATGGAGCTCCAATTCCTGCATCTATTATAAATGTTGTTTCTGGAAATTGGTTAATTAAATTTTTCAAATTGTATTTATTGATTAATCCCATTCCAGAACCTATTGGAGATGCAAGAGGCATGATGATTTTGCAACCAATATTTATTAACTTCTCAGTAATTACAGGGTCATCAGTTGTGTATGGAAAAACCTCAAAACCATCCTCGCACAAGATTTTTGCAGCTTCCAATAAAATGCAAACGTCAGGATATAGAGTATATTCATTTCCAATAGTTTCTAATTTGATCCAATTTGTTTGAAAGATTTCTCTTGCCATTTGCGCTGTTGTGACAACTTCTTGCACTGATCTGCAATTTGCAGTATTTGGCAATATCGTCAAATTTAATCTTTTCAAAAGATCAAAAAAATCATTTTCTGATTTTGATGTTTGTACTTGCCTTCTTAGGGAAACTGTTACAATTTCAACGCTTGATTTTATGATTGTATCCTCCAAGATTTTGAAAGAAGGGTATCCAGATGTGCCAATCAACATTCTGTTTTTGAAATCTTTATCACCCAGTTTTAATTTTTTCATCATTTTATAGGTTTTTGCGCAATAACTAGACTGTGGAGTCTATTTGTTTTCTTCTGTATTCGAACTTTCTTTAATGAAAAGTTCAGCAAAGTTAATTGGGTTAATGTGAACTGGTGGTGATTTCATATTCTCTGTTAGATTAGCAATCAAATATCTAATATTTGGAAATATTAGATATGGGACATCTACAAGTAGGATTTTTTTCTTTTCGGTTTCATTCAGTGATGCAGAATTTTCTATATGAGTAAATGCAGAATACAGAAGTTCTATTGTATATATATGATATTGTTTGTTTGAATTTTGTTCTTTCTCAATGCCATTGATTATATGATCTATTTTGACCTCAAAAACAGTCTTATAAACGTCTTTTTCAATTTCTTGACTTGCCATTTGGAAAGAGATTTGCGGTGTAGACTTTTCCTGGGAAATTTTATCTTTGTTAAGAAAAATCTCAGGTAAGTTATGATGCGTGATATTCAATTTATCGATATAGTTTGCAAAATTGTTAAATCTATGTGGACTCATTTGGTATATAGCTTGATTCATATTATTGCTAATTAATTTAATTTTATTTTTATATCAGTTAAGGTTATAAAAATCAATAGTGAGATTGATTTTTATCTGCTTTCAGATTTTGTGTTTATAATTTTTTGTACAAAAATAGCACTAAACTTTCCTGTAAGTAAATTACCTGCACGTATGTTTTTATTCTTACAAAATCCACAATAATCTCTGTATTTTCTCTATGATCTATAGTGTTTATATAATGAGTAAATAAGTTGATTGTTTCATTGTCAATCTTGACAGAATTTTTTTCTTCTATTTGTTTAAAAATATCCATCAGATGTGGTTTTGTGTTTAGGTATTGGTTATCAAGGTCAAATATTTTGCAATATTGTTGATTATGCAAATATAGTTTTCCATTTTGATTAAAAATGCTAATGCCTTCATTTATATGTTCGATAGTATTTTTATATATTTTAATTAGATGATTATAGAGTCTTTCTGATGTGAGTTTGTCAGTCATATCTTCATAGGCAAAAAGCATTGTGCCTTCATGGCCAGGTATGATTATAGTTTTTATTATTCTTCCATCTGTTAGATACAAATAATCTTCTTGATTGATGTTTGTATTAGAAAAGCGATTGATTTGTTTTTTTTTATATTCAATTACATCTATATCAATAATCAGATTTTCTTCTATTAGGTGGCTTAGAATTTCATCATAGAGTGGTTTGTTGTTTAGCCATGTTTTATTTAGTGACCATAATTTACTAAAAATATCATTATAGGAAATTAATTCTCTATCATGCGAATATATTGCAATCGCGTGATGAGATAGCTCGATCAGGTTTTTATACATAGAGATTTGATTATTCAAAGAAATCGCTGTTGCATTTAGTTCCTCGAGATTTTCTCTATTGAGTTCTAGTTCTTGATGTAATTTTTTGATGTATTGGTTTCTAGATATGTTTTCTTTTTTTAGAGTAAAATGTTTGATGATTGTCAAAATGCAAATTATTGCGAGAAGGAGTTCTAGTAACATTATTTAAATTTTTTCAAAGTAAAAAACATATTTATATTTTAGTATAGCAATAGAATATATTTTTTACATCTTTTAGTTGTAAATGAAGTTGGTTTTTAGTTTTACTATCAGATGCATATAATTATAAGCAGTTTTTATATTGCTTTATTTATTACTAAATCTTCAATTTCGCCACTTATATTTTTATTAAATTCAATTACAACGCCATCTTTGTTAGTAAAATTGAAATGTTGAATTCCTCCAGACCATAATTGGATGTTTCCATCCATATTATGAAATTCCATTCCATCTATAGTAATTAGATCGCTATGCATAGAAGAACCACCCATTCTTTGTTGTGTAATTGTGTAGTCCAGATCTATATTTATTTCATTCGATGAAATGTGCGTCTCTGTTTGTGCAGATTGTGGATGATAGCAATTTGTACTATCTGAATAGTTGTTTATACAATTTTGATTATTATAAACTGTTTCAGATTCGATTGAATTGATTGATATAGGCATTTTTTTACCATTGATTAATTAGTTGTAATATTAATGTTATCATATTGACTGATATAAGATCAAAATATAATGTGAAATTCTTCAGAATATTGAATAAATTTAAGGAAACCTATATTAATTTTTTATAGTATTAATTTATATGAGAAGTTATATAAAAATGTGATTATATTTTCTTCTAAATTTGTTTCTGCGCTCTAGAGATAAGAGCGCATTTATAATATTTAACTGATGTTGTGTGTAATTATGAGCCTAATAAATTACAAACACCAGTGAAGTTAGATTGATGAGCTGGGGCCATGTTATCTAGATCAGTTCCTTCAGGAGTTGTTGTCATTGTGCTAGGAATGAAAGCGTTGAAAACAGTGTTTACGCTATAAGATGTAATGCCTAAATAGTCATCTCCAAGAGCGTGAGATTTAAGATCAGGAGCTATTAATGCTTGACCATTGTAAGGTACGCCAGAGTTTGCAACAATTATGTTTGAAAGGTCAGTATCTAGTCCTAAAGATTCAATGTACAATATTATTGAGCTTGTTGATGTTCCATTAGATAATAATACATCACAGCTGTTTCCACCCATTAAAAGTGAATTTGTACTTGTAGAACATTTAGTTGCGTTGTTGTTTACACAAATATTTTCTAGAGTTGGGTTTCCGTTTGAGTCTGGAGTTGTACAAGTGTAATCTTGTACATTACTAGTGATTGTAGTTAGCTCAGCTCCACTTACATAAGTAGTTGTAGTGCCACTTGCAATAGAAGTGTCGATGTTTATTAAGTTAACAGATGTGTTGTATCCAACTCCAGATGGGTTAGAAAAGAATACACCATTTGTTGAGCTAGCAGCAGTAGTTCCATCATAAACTACTTCTAGTAATCCAGGAACATAGAATTTATTTGGACTCGCAATTGAAGGAGCTAAAGTGTTATTAGTATCAGCTATACAGCCATTTTGAATT
>JBIKUW010000001.1:0-34912 GCA_044347385.1 Rickettsiales bacterium | reverse complement strand
GATTATAATATATAAGATTGAAAAAGTAAGTATGAAAATATTATGATTTTGTAATATAAAATTAAATTAATAAAGATTTTTCAAATCATTATGAGTAAAAATTAATGCTTATTTTATTTAAATATGGTATAGTATCGGGTAATTTTATAAAATATGAATAATTATGAAATTTATTCTAATAATTCTAATAATTTTTCTTTTAATGCAAAATCCTGCAATTAAAAAGCAAGTTATGTACTACGTGAATAGTATTACAAAAACTTTGAATGTAAAGATGCCTTCTACATCAGGTTCTAGTTCTTCATTTAGTACGACAAATAAAGAAGGTTGATATTGTTTTATTGTATTTTTATAAAAATAGATAAATGAAAATGTTTGTTGTGATGAACGAAGTTCAGAAAAATATATGGGGAATTGTTAAAAGTCAGCATGTTGTTTTGGATATAGTAGATTTTCTGAAGAAAGTGAATAGTGCTTTTTGCAATTCTGAATTTCATGATAGAAAGATAATTGATAGTTATGATAGGCAGTTGGTTTGTTTAGATTTAACAAGTCAGGTAAATAGTAAGTTTGCAAAAATGGATGTAGTGAAGCGAATGTGTAATTTATTTGATGATGCATATTTGTGTGGCGATTTTGATAAACCATTTGAATATCATGATGATTTGACAATTAGCGATGAGAAACTTTTTCTAGTTGCAAAAAAAGTTTTTGAGTTTTACAGAAATTATCTGAATGAAAATAATCTTGTTGATAGAAGTGATTTTATTGCAAGATGTGTTGGTGATCTTTCGAGCAAAAGTGATATAAAAAATTTTGATTTTGAATCTGTGAATTTTCATGAGTCTATATTGGATTTATTTCCAAATTTTTGTAAAGTTTTTTAAATCTTTTTTAATAGATGCTTTTAGTTGAAGATTTTATTTGCAATTTGCTTCCGCATTTAAGTGCTTTATTTTATAAAAAATAGAGATTCTAATTTAATTTAATGAAAAAAATTGACTTTAATAGTTAGGAGTAGTAAGATGTGAATTAGTTAAAGAAGTCATTAATTTAATATGAATAAAATAAATATAGAAAAATTATTAGAGTTTGTGGAGTTCACAGATAGTAAAATAGCTACGAGAAAAGCTTCTTTGAATGCTGTTAGGAATGATGATGTATCGAGTCTTTCAAGTAGTGGATATTCCGCGCCATCTGAAGATATAGAATATGAAAATTTGGATAATAGTAGTACTACTCCTTTGATTCAAACAGTTTCGGATGATCGTAATGCAAATAATGAAGGGCAGGTTGCAGGTGTTGATGATAATTCCGATAATGTCTTGAATGGTGGCTTTAAAAGCAAGGAACTAGAGAATATTCATAATTACATAAGTAAATTGAGTAATAAGAAAGGAAGAAGATCTTCAAATATAATATTGCATATATTGTTGTCTAATATGGCATTATATACATTATTTGGTGCATTATTTTTATCAATTCCATTGATATATATTGGTAGTAAATCGGCTTCTGCATCAATGGCGCCAGACCCTACATTAATGATTGTTGGTTTTGTTGTGTTAGCTGCTTCAATTGCTGCGCTTCTTTTCGTTTTATGTAAAAGGAGGGATGCTGTAAAAACAAATAGAGATGAGCTTATTAAGAATCTTGAGTTGTTTGTTTTAGAAGAAGTGAGGGATATTATAAGTAAAAATATAGGTAAAGATTTTACCGATATAGATAATGATAGCAAGGAAAGGCTGATAATAGCATCATTTTTATATGGAACTGTGTATGAGTTATGCAGGGATTTTAATATTCTCGGTGTTGATGATATTAATGGTCCGTATACTGCTCCGGGTGGATTTAAGAAGGAATATAATGGTTTGAATCGTCGTGTTCAATATTTAGTTTCTATGATTGATTTTGCAAAAAACGAATTAAGTGATGATAGTCATAGAAAAAAAGATGGTTTTGTTGATAGAAACACAAAGTTTTTTACTTGCTCATTATTTTTTATAGCAGATAATTATAGAGATCAATTTAATCAGGATGTTTTTAATAATATAAATGGTGAAACAACAGGAATTAAATTTGGGAAAAATGGTCAGCCAGAAGAAGAAGTTACAGCGGAATATGTTTTAAAATCTGTTCAGTCTGTTTTGCGTGGCGTTCCAGTTCTTGGAAGACTTATTTAATAATTTTAGTGATTTTGTATGTTGGAAGATAATTTAATACCTACATTAATATTAGGTATAGTAGCATTGTTAGCATTTATCACTTTTTTAATTTTCAAGATTAGAAAAATGACTGGCTTTTCTGTTTCTCATTCAAACAATCAGGTGGGCATTGCTGAATGTACAAGAGGAAATTTTGAAATTACAGAAGAAGATTTTAAAATTAAATTAGTTGATCAATCTAAAATCTTGAAGATAGACATGACATTGTCAGAAGAAGAAATAACGAAAGAAAAACAAAAAAAGCAAAATAAAAGTTCTACACCCACCAATGTTATTTCTAATAATATGGATGTAAGTGCGAAGGAAGCAAAAGAAGTTTCAAATCAAAAGAAAACAACAGAGAAGAGTGGTCTTTTGTCAGGTGATATCAAGAAGAGTTATATGGCTATAACTAGCAGTCCAAAGGTTGTTGAGCAAGAGTATATTGGTAATAACAATGAAAGTTATCAGCAGTATACAAACGAAGATGTTGCGGATGATAATTCATCTTTAACAAATCTATTTCAACCTAGCGAATCAGGCAGTATTTCTTCCAGAGATAGTATTGCATCTTCTGAAAGTACATCTTCGAAAAGTCTTGTATCTATTGGATATAATATTCCTTCACAAACAAGTGTTGCAAAATCAGATCCTTATCAAGTCAGAGCAATTCTTGCTGAGAGTGAATACGTTGAGAGTGATAGTGGTGTTGAGACTTCATCTTTATATTCAAATGATGAGCGTTTGTTGTGCAGTGAAGATCATGGTGAGAGTAAAAATTTTAAGAATACAAAACTCAGATTTTCAGATGAAGTTGTTCCTAGAGAGGATAATATTTTAGATACTGTTACAAAGCTTTTTAACAAGATACAAAGTTTAATAGTTCCTAAGAATAGTGTTGTTAATATAAATCGAGGTAATGAGGAGAATTCTAAACTACTCAAAAGTATCGCCAAGCCAGGAAATATTTTTTCCAATTTTAATCCATTCAGTAGAAAACAACATTTTCAAGAATATCCAATAACTTTTGATGATATATAACATTTATTTTACAGATATCTTGATTTTTTAAATTTTCTATATTATATTTGCTCATAAGGACGATTAGTTCAGGGGTAAAACGTTTGCTTGACGTGCAAGAGTCACTGGTTCGATTCCAGTATTGTCCATTTTTCATTAACTTCATGAGTTATTGCCATTAATAATTTTTTCCATATTGTCGCTGTGATCGTTAATTCTTGTATTATACTTACCTAGATATTTTATAAATTCTTTCAAAATTTTCTCATATTTTTTTCTTTTTTCTTTTTCTTTATCAATTTGTTTTTGAAGATCTTCTAACATCGCATTTGGATCTGCGCGAAGCATATTTTGATATATTGAAATAAAGTCTTGGAATGTTGGACTAAGTTTATCTGGTATGTTTTCTTGTCCCACGGGTTTAGTGGTATCGCTGTTTTCTGGATTTTTTTTTAACTTTAGGTAGTCATACTTTGCCATAAAATCTGTCTTTTGTGCAGTTGAGAACATATAAAATGTTATAACATTGAACTGTTTTAGTTCTTCGTTTATAAAGAAAAATTTATTTGTAATGTTTAGTGGTGTAACTGCATTGTTATTAATATCATCAATTTTAAATTGATTATTAGATTCATTAATTAAAAGATGGGAGTTGTATTCTTCTAGAAATTCAATTGTTGCTTTGCCATCTTCTTGGTCTACATGATCTTCTGTTATAGTTATAAAAGATTTACCAAGTATTGCCTTTGCTCCGATTATTCGGATATAAAAGCTTTTTCTACCACTTGTTATTGCGCCGCTTCCAGAAGTATTTCCAGTATATGTAATATTAAATATAGTTGCATCAATTTCACTTCCATCATTTAGTATTATTTTTTCAGCAATTGGTTTAAAAGTTGTTGGATCTTTTTTGTTTGGGATGAATGTCCAACTTATTGCAGACTCAACATTTGTATTATGTTTTGTTTTTCCTTTTGCAATAATCTTTCTATTTTCGTATGTGGTTTTAGAAATTTCGTTGATTATATTTGTGTTGTTAATTGTTGTATTGTCAAATTTCAATATAAACATTTTTACCTCTTTATTTAATGATTGGCATATTCTTTGAATATTTTGTCAAATTTTTGTTTGCATTTTCTAAATATTCCTTTGATTTCTGTATTGCTTTTAATAGATTTGCGTTTTTCTTCTTTAAAAGGGCTAGCTCTCCTGCGCTTCCAGATAGTTCAAAGTCATCATCTTCTAGTAGAGATTTTGAAAAGATGTCAACTAATTTTTCAAAATTCATTGATAATGCTGATTCCTCTAATTTGTCTTTTAGGACTGGTTCTATACTAAAATGAAAAGCGTTAGTAGATTTTGTTGGGAATGAGAAATCGATTATATAGTTTCGTTTTCCTTTCACTGAATCATGCACTTTTAGATATTTGTTTATTTGTTTAGTTATTTTACTTGATTTGTTATTGAGTAGTAATTCGTTTTCCAAATTTGCTGGATCGAAATCTTCCTCATCTTCGTTTCGAAATGATAATTTAATTTCAGTATTTTTATACTTATTATCGTCCTTAAGCATTTTATCATTCAGAAATCCGAAAGTAGGATTGATAAGTTCTAAGATTGCATCTTTTCCTGGATCTTTTTCCATAAAGATGATCATAAATCTTGTTATGATGAAAACGCAGTTTATTGTTCTGATGAAGGCTTTTGCTCCATTAGTTCCCAAACTCGGAGTACTTATGTAAAATCCTGTTGCTTTGATGTCTCTTTGAGTGTTATTTATTATCTCTTTACCAACACTTACTTCTTTTAATTTTGTTTTATCTTTTTCATCATAATATATTTGAACTCTATAATTTTCTTCTAGACTGATTTCTGAGTCTTTGGTGCCACCTTTGATATAGGAATCAGTTGGATCTCCACGCAATATTAACATGAGGTTGTTTATTATAAATATTTGCTTCATTATGATATCTATATACATTCCTGTGGAAGCATGAAGGATGTTTATTTTTATTTTCTATTAGATATAGAAGATGTTTTTTATATATTTGATAAATAAAAATATGTTATACAACTAATATACAACATAAAGATTATAGTAGTAAGCATAATAGACATTTGATATCATATAATTTATTAAAGTATAATGATTAAAAATATGTTTGATATAGAGTATATAACTAAACATTTTGATAGCTTTTCTAAATTGATTTCAACGCGCAAGTTGGATGAAGAGTTTCTAGAGAAGTTGAAGAGATTACCAGAGTTGAATAAGAAGAGAAAGAGTTTGGAAGATAGTAAGCAACATCTGCAATCAGAGAATAATAAGATCAACGCAGAGATTCCACATTTGAAGAAAGCTGGTGAGAATGATAAAGTGATGAGTAACATTGAGATTGTAAAGAGTAACAATGTAAGGGTAAAGGAGTTGATTGAGGAGTTGAATGAGTGTGAGAGAGAGATTAAGTTCTTGCTAGACAACTGTCCAAATGTTCCTCTGTCTGACGCAGATGGTTATTTGTTTATTCCAGAAGGGGATGAAGAAAGTTTCAAGGTTGTGAAGATTTTTGGTACTCCTAAAGATTTTTCCTTCAAAACATTGACTCATGAAGAGATTGGGGAGAGGAATGATTATTTAGATTTCGTTCAGACGGCAAAGATATCTGGTTCAAGGTTTGTGACTCTGAAGGGTAAGGTTGCGTTGCTAGAGCAGGCATTGATTCGCTTCATGGTTGATAGGCATGTGAAGGAGAATGGTTACGAGCTTGTATCTCCTCCATACCTTGTTCGTAACAGTGCGATGTATGGTGTTGGGCAGTTGCCAAAGTTTTCAGAGGAGTCATTCATTGCAGATTCAGGTGCGGAGTACGGTGAGAAGAAGGTAATAGATTTCAATGATGGATATAGATTGATTCCTACTGCGGAGGTACCACTGACAAATCTTGTTGCTGATAAGATAGTTGCTAAGAAAGATCTACCAATTAGATATGTTTCTGTGACTCCATGTTTCCGTTCAGAGATTGGTTCTGCTGGTCGTGATGTGACTGGTATTATTCGTTTGCATCAGTTTATGAAGATAGAACTTGTAAGTATAGTTGATAGCGAAGAGGAGAAGAAAATCATTGATACATTGATTGACAGAAAAAATCCACAGAATAAGTTAGACAATGAACTCCACAGAATGCGTAATTGTGCAACTCAATTCCTTGAAGAGCTATGTCTTCCATACAGAGTTATTTGTTTGCCAACTGGTGATACTGGTTTTTCCTCTAGAATTACTTACGATATTGAGGTTTGGATGGCCTCGCAGAATCGCTACCGTGAGATTTCTAGTTGTTCTTATTTCGGGGATTTCCAGGGAAGGAGAATGAATGCCCGATATAAAGACGATGATGGAAAGAACAAATTTGTTCACACTCTGAATGGCTCTGCATTGCCAATAGGGCGTTTGATTGCTGCTATTATGGAGAATTATCAGAGGGAGGATGGTGACTTTGATATTCCAGAGGTTTTGAAAAAGTTTATGTAATTTATTTTTTCAAAATATAATATTTGTGTTTTAGCGCCACATTAGATCTTTGTATATATTATAATATATTATAAATGCTTATGTGTGGAAGCATGTTTTTAAAAATAATAAAATATTTTTAAGTCTTTGTCATCCCAGTCGAGTAAAACGAAGACGTGGGATCCCTTTAATCCTTTTCCGATGCATTCCTACATTCTGATGGGATCTCAGGCCTACTCCGTAGTTTGAGATGACATTTTGCCTCCGTCATTCCAGTTGTGAGCTTGATCACAACGTGGAAAAGAGAGAGCAACATAGGTTGCGACACACGAGTTACTCGGCGAAGAATGAGGCCGAGAATCCTGTTAGCTCTTTACAAATGCATCACTAATTCCTCATAAGATCCTACGCTCCTAACAAGTACGAAACTAGGATGACAAAACTTTTAAGATGACAATACTATTTCTTAACACCAGGATCGCCATAATTAATAAAGTCATATGGATTTGGTTCACCAGGTATGAACGGAATATCGCCTCTTCTTCTAATTTCTGCATGAGTTAGAATGGCTTCGTGATACGGAGGAGGAGATTGCGACTGATTTTGTATTCCAGATTTTTCTGGATTTTTCTGGCAATCAAGCAAATTATTATATATTTTATTTTCATCGTTGTCGTAAATCTTATTTAATATATTCCCACGATTATTTTTTTCTTTTTGTATTTGTTCAATCAAACTTTTCTCCAATTTTTTTTCAATCTGTTGATTTTTAATTTTTGTTTCTTCATCTTTGTTAGAAAACATTTTATTTCCACGTAAAAACGTGTTGTGATCAATTAAAGGGTTGTGATTGCTCGAAGTGATGTCGTTTTTTTCATTCGTTGTGAAAGGATTTGAACTTTTAACCTCGATAGATACGTTATCAAGACCAGTAGCTTCATTTATTTTTGCGTTAAAATCGATATCCTTCGCAATATATCCAGGAACGTGAGGAACAACAATAGTTTTAAGATCATCTAGGCTTTGGCAATCTAGAGAAATTTCATCGAAAACCTCCTGATCAAGTGAATTTACAACCTTTGAGCCAAAAACTTTTTGTATAGAATCTTTGTTGAATTTTTCTTCTGTGCAACCTTGAAATAATGGATTTCCTAAGTCTTTTGAATCAATTTCAATATCAGATTCTGAGATATCAGAGCATTCGATGTCATTTTGAATCATAAACATTTTACAATATTTCAATTTATGTCTTATGAAACCGTCAATGAACCAAAAATTATTTTTAAGAAAATTGATACACTCATTATCAACGTGCCCCTTATTAATAGCATCGACGATTTTATTTTCAACAGCTGTGATGTGAGTGGTGAACTCGATCCATTCATCTTCCGTTAGATCGGTTTGAAGGATTTTCTTGAAAAGTTTTGCACGACGAGTGTTGTAAGTTACAAGAGAATTCATTAACCAGAAAGTCTGTTTTTTGATTTTGGTGGCAATAATTTCTGTTGGTGTGAATTGAAAAAGATGTCTCTCCAACAACTTCACAGCAGATACAAGAGCTTTCGCGCGAGCATCCTCGTGATTTTTTAGTGATGGAGTTAAATTAAAAGACATTTTTTTCAAAAATTATTAAGTTATTGAAAGTTTAATAGATTGGAATTTTTGTTGGAAGCAGAATTTTGGGGTTTTTGTGAAATTTATGCAATAAAGT
Organism: Rickettsiales bacterium; assembly: GCA_044347385.1. GTDB lineage: Bacteria > Pseudomonadota > Alphaproteobacteria > Rickettsiales > CAIPFW01 > CAIPFW01. The sequence continues at coordinate 26,469 of JBIKUW010000001.1, read as the reverse complement.
GATTTTTTTATTTTTTTATTAATGTCATTCTAAAAAATATTGTCATCTCAGACTAGGGAGTAGGCGTCAGATCTTGTCAGGGATTAGGAATGTATTTCTTGAACATCAAAGGATCCCACGTGTTGAAGCACTGGAATGACAATTTAGATAATTTATTATTATGATGACAAAAACTACAAAACTAAAAAATCTCCTTCAAACCCTGACTAATTTCTTTTTTCAAAAAACTATCATTTATATTGCTGAGATCGAAAGTTTTTGTTTCATCAAGAACTTTGACATTACCAAACTTTTCAATAGCCTTTCTATTTTCTTCATTTTTCTCCCCATTCATAATCACACCAAGAATTTTTATGCCTCTATTTTTTAGAGCTTCTATCGTGAGGCAGGTGTGATTAATCGTTCCAAGAGAAGACTGAGTGATGATAATTGTAGGAATGTTCAATAGTTTGATCAAATCAATCATCATGAATTCATCATTTAGCGGGACAAGAACTCCTCCAGCTCCTTCAATAATTAGATTTTCCTCATTTGTAGTTTGATTTTGAATTTTGCTCAAATCTATCTGTGTGTGATTGATTTTTGCAGCGAGATGTGGGGAAAGAGGTTCTGGGAAAGAGTAGATTGGTTGAAAGATGCGATTCGTGATTGAGCGAATAAAATCAATATCGCTATTTTCAGAAGTGCCTGATTGTATAGGCTTCCAATAGTAATAATGTTTTAGGTGAGAAAGCAACCATCCAGAAATGATCGTTTTTCCTATGTTTGTTCCTGTTCCAGTGATAAAAACTCGCATATTTTTATTTATTGTATGATGTAGTTGATGATAATACACTTGTTTTTAAAATTTTGGAAAATTTTTAATATTTTTTTAAAAATAATTTGTATTTTTAATTTATTTAGTGCATCATAGATAATGTGTTAAGTTAAATTAAGAAATTATGAAAAAAGATATTGAACAATTTGGTCTTTTGATTAAAGATAATCCTGTTGCATCAGGATTAATTATTAGTGGTTCTATTGCACTTATTATCGTCGGTGTGATATTTACTGCTGTATTTCTAAGTCGTCGAAAAAATAATATAGAGCGGAAAGAGGGTCAGATAGATGATTTGCAAGGTCCTGCGTGGGAAGATGAAATTACAACAAGTCAGGGTATGAATTATAGATCTGAAGAAAATAGTAATAAAAAGGTTGCAAAAAGAGCAGAAGGAAAATTTGACTGGAATAAAGACCAAGAATTAAGTCAAGAAGATTTAGAGAAAAGATTTAATGCAATGAGTTCTGATTCAGATACAAGTGAAAAACCTCTAGATCAAACTTTTGAATATGGTAGTAATGGAAAGAGTGAGACCGTCAAAAAATAAGACACTTGATAATTGAGAAAAATCAATTAATATAATATTAATTATAATAGTATTGATTATGAGTTTTTCAATTGAAGATTTGCGTATGCAAAAAAATCCAAATGAGATTTATTCCACAACGATTTTATGCGTGAAGAGGGGGAATAAAGTTGTAATGTGTAGTGATGGTCAGGTTACTCTTGGCCATACTGTTGTGAAGGGTACGGCGAAGAAGGTGAGAAAATTGGAAAAGCATAACGTTTTAATTGGTTTTGCTGGTTCGGCTGCTGATGGATTTGCTTTGGCAGAACGATTAGAAGCGAAATTGGAAAAACATCCTATGCAGTTGACTCGAGCTTGTATTGAGTTGGCGAAAGATTGGAGAAATGATAAAGTTTTGCGTCGTTTAGAGGCGATGCTTATTGTTGCAAATACTGAAGAAATCTTAACTTTGAGTGGAAATGGTGATGTTATGGAGCCAGAGCATGGAATTTCTGCTATAGGTTCTGGTGGAAATTATGCGTTTTCTGCAGCTCTAGCTTTGTTTGAAAATACTGATTTTGATGCTGAGCAAATTGTTAGAAAATCTATGAAAATAGCTGGGGATTTATGTATTTATACGAATAATAATTTAACGGTTGAAATGTTATCATCTTAAAGTAATTTATTGGAAAAAATTGAAGAAGTGTTTTAGGAGTTTAGATTATTTATTTTGAGGTGATGTATTATTTTTATATAATAATAATTATTACATAATCGACAGGCAGTGGGTTGTAAGAGTGAAAAAGTATTGTCATCCTAGCCACGTACTTGCTAGTGGCGTAGGATCTTATGAGGAATTAGTGATGCATCTGTAAAGAGCTAACAGGATTCTCGGCCTCATTCTTCGCCGAGTAACTCGTGTGTCGCAACCTATGTTGCTCTCTCTTTTCCACGTTGTGATCAAGCTCACAACTGGAATGACGAAGGCAAAATGTCATCCTAGTTTAATACCTGTTATTAAACGTAGGATCTTGTCAGGATGGGGAAATGACCTGTAAAGATTCCACGTGCTAAAGCACTGGAATGACATTAATGTTTTGTCATCCTAGCCACGTACTTGCTAGTGGCGTAGGATCTTATGAGGAATTAGGGATGGCCTGAAGAGATTACACACCTTCGTTACACTCAACTATAATGACAAGTTAAAAGTCGTTGTCATCCTAAGCATGAAAGCAAAAGAGTCGCTTATTGGAACTAGAGAGTCCCTTCTTAAATGGGACGGATATTTGAGAGATTCAATCTCTCAAACTCTTCGGGCAATATAAAAGCTCACTCCAGTTGACTGATTACTATTCAACAACTAAAGTTGTTGGTAATCCCTTGCGTAAGTCCACTGGAATTCCTCATCAATCATATGACATTAAAATCGATGGCAAAGCCACAAAGAGAAATGCATAGGATTCCATCAGAACATTTCTGATACATTTGAAAAAGACTGAATGGATCCCACGTGTGTGCCACACTGGAATGACAAGTTAAAAGTCGTTGTCATCCTAGCTTTGTAAAAGCGTAGGATCTTATCAGAAAAGAGGAATGTGATAAATAGATTACTAATTTCTCAGAGGATTCAACGTTTAATAAATGAAACTGGAATGACTCAATGGATTCTCGTCCTCACTACGAATTCTAAAGAATTCTTTGTTCCCCGAGTAACTCCAATATGTCGCAACCTATGTTGCTCTCTCGTTGGTCACGTGCTGAAGCAATGGGATGACAAGTTAAAAAACATTGGAATGACAATAAAAAATGATAAATCTATTCCCCAAATTCTCTTCTCATCTGATACATCTTACTTACATAATTCAAATGCTCACGACCATTTTTACTAAAAAATAGACGTAGGTTGTTCGGCATTGAAATAAAATAATAATAGCTCGTTTTCTCAGGATGAAGAGCTGCATGAATTGATGCAATGCTTGGATTGCAAATTGCGGTTAATGGAAGACCATTTTTATAATAGGTGCTGTGATGAGATGGAAGAGAAAAATGACTTTTTAAAAGCTTCATCTTTTTACCGTGAATGAGGTCAACGTGATACTGAACTGTGGGATCAGATTGAAGTTTTTGACCAACGCGCAATCTATTTATAAAAACTGAGGCAACCCTTTTTTTATCATCAAAATAAAAAGCTTCCTTTTCGATTATAGATGCGAGAATTAATGCGTCGAACATTGAAGTGTATGGGACGGATCGATCGCGTGCGCGCCACTCTTGCCATAGCTTTTTCGTTGTAGATTGAACCATTTGATCAACAAGTTTTTGACGAGATTCACCAGCACGATAGGTATAAGTATCAGCAAAAATAGTTCCTTCAATAATAGATTTTTTATCATATGTTCCTGAAAGATGTTTATTGCTGTCTATAATTTTGAAGATTTCACGATTGGTCAAACCACTGGAAATTCTCATTTTCCTGATATAGACTCTTCCGTTTACAACTTTATTGACAACATTAGTGAACTTTTCGTGAGGTTCAACGATGTATTCTCCAAATTGTAAATGTTTTTGTACAGAGACAGCTTTGAGAAAATATTTTGTTGATGAAAGATCATGGGCGACACCAGCATTGACCATTTTCCAACTAATTTGATCTATGGAATCTCCTTTTTCTATGACGAAAATTACTGGTTCCGAAAGGTTATTTTGAAATTGTACAACATTTTGATAAATGACATATCCAGCTCCACCGCCGAAAACAATTAGCAAAAATAAGATCGCAAACAATATTTTCTTCATCATTGGAGAAAGATTTTAATAACAATAAAACTATTATAACATAGTTTGTAAAAAATCATAAAATGGTAAAGGTTAATTCAGTAAATAAAAAAATAATAACAATTATTAAAGAAATATTGACTTTTCTTTAAGTATAAACTATGATTAAGAAAAATTTAATTAGTAACGAGTATGGAGACACAAGTACAAGTACAAAATGACAAACAATTGACGCAAACGATTTCTGGTGATGCGAGTAGCGCTCAATCTAATAATGTAAATGATGGTCCTGCTACGGGAGGTTCAAAGGAAGTTTCAGTTGAAAATGCAAATAACAGCGATGTTATTGAAACAACTGCTGAAATTATTGATGAGAATGCAAGAGCAGAAAATCAAGCTCAAGTGAGTGGTGGTGTAGATAATAATTTAGATGAAGCTAAAAATTTAGTAGACGAACACAGCAAATCAGTTGTCGAAACAGACGAGGAGTTTAAAGATCATGTTTCATTTGATGAAGATGTTGATCATCAAGATCTTAATATAGAAGAAATCAAAGTGTTGGGGGGCCAGAACAAACAAGAAGAAACAAATGCTCCAACTATTGAGATTAGTAAAGCTGGATTTGAGATTTTTACTTCTAGCGCTGGATTTAAGAGTTCTACTCCTACAGTAGTAGTTGCTGCTCCTATAGCAGTAGTTGATACTTCTAAGATTGACAATAATTCAAATATTGGTTCGATGACTAGTGCTCAAGTTACAGGAGCTGAGAGTGCAAGTGCAAATGCAAGTGTTGCAGTAGTTGTTGAAAGTAGTCAAGAAATAATAGAAAAATTGAAAGCAGAATTATTTGAAGCAAATAAAGCAAAAGAAGAAGCAGAGAAAGAATTAGCTAAATTAACTGCAAATAATGAAAAGAGCGGACTTTTTTCTTTTTTTAGAAATGCGAACAAAGGTCCAGAAGCAGGTACAAAAGCTAAAGTTAAAGCTAAAGTTAGCAACGCTTCTGATGTTGCAGTTCCTAATGGTATAGAATTAAAAAGCACTGATGCATTAGGTCAAGTACAGGGCAAAGGTTCTGAAGTGGAAGTAGAAACAAAAAAGGACGAAAACGGAGAAAAGAAATTTTCTATATTTGATACCAGTACTTGGTCGCAAAAGAGCGTTTCCAAGGTAAGAAGTGATAGTACAACAAGTAGTTGGGATAATAAAGTCACTTCTGAAGCTTCTGAATCTAAAAGCGAATCAGTAGAAAATGGTGGCAAAGCACAGAATAAAGATGCAAATAATAAGGAACTTATCACCAATGGGAGGGGAGCAAATAAACCATCGGTTATGATGAATTTTCTTAGTGGGTTTCGTAAAGGATGTGGAAGTGAGAAAAGTGGTTCTCTTTAAAAGATTAATTATATTTAATTTCTTCTATTAATTTCTCACCATTCACGCCATATTTGATCAGAATTTCTTTGAAATATGAAAAATTTTGATCATTTTTATCAATCTTTTTCATTGATATTTTTTCATTATCTTTATTTGTGATAATAATTTTATTATTGTTGTCCAAATAGACATAATGTTTACCAAAATTGTCATTGATTAACTTGTCTTCAAGTTCACGTGTTTTGCTTTTTGTAAAACTGTTATAAACAACGATTCCATCATCGGAAATGATTGATTTCAAATCATTGACATACTCATTTGTCAAAAATTTTTTTGGAATGTAATCTTCACCAAACATGTCGTTGATGATCAGATCATATTTTTTATTTTCAATTTTTGTATTTTTAACGAAATCAAAACCATCTGCTAGATGAAAAAAAATATTTGAATAGTCATTGATATTAAAATTGAAATATTTTTGATTGACGTAATTCAAGTTTTTGTTTATGTCAACAACATCGATGCGAGAATTTGGAAATATTTCAGAAAATGTTCTTGGTAAAGTTCCAACTCCAAGACCTAAGATAAGAATGTTTTTTGGTTTAGGGGAAAAATATAGAGATGCTAGAGTTAATTTAGTGTAATTGCAGGCCAATTCTTTATTATTATAATCTGAATAAACGCATCCTTGGAAGCTTTGCGAATCATCGGACAATCTGGTGAATCGTAGGCAAATTTTTTCGTTTTGAAAACTTCTTTTCACTTTGTAAATGTAGCAATCTTCATGAATGTCAATTAATTCATGGTGTGGTAGTAGTAAAACGCTCACTAAAAATAACGATGGAAATAGTAATATGAGAATGTATTTTAGCAAGCAATGCATTTTTCACAAGAAAATAGTAGTGCGCTTATTTTAATTTATTGAAGGTAAAATCTTGTTAATATTGATGTTCGGAGAGGGGGTGAGAATATTTTTTTTTAATATAAATGTCATTTCAGGCAGATACTTGTTATTTAGCTGTTTGGGGAATGACCTTAATGGATCCCACGGAATAAATTCCTGGGATGACAATATTTATTATTTTGAAAAGACTGAAATGACATTTATAAGGACGTTGTCCTTGTTATTAAGCATAGGATCTTAGCAGGAATTAGGGATGCATTTCTCAAACATCAAAGGATTCCACGTTTCACTTCGTTCAACTGGGATGACAATTTACTTCTACGCGTGTGTATCACACTAGGATGAAAAGTTGAAAAGCACTGGGATGACAATTCTAATTATAGGATGACAATACATTTTAATCAATTAAAGAGGGATTTGAAATTCTTCATTTAAAATTGCTTCTCTCAAAGTTAATGTTGAATTGACATGAGTTTTGCAATATTCAAGAGTTTCTTCAAGCCAAGATTTGCAATTCACTGATCTGAATGAAAAAATTTCTATTTTATCAAGATGCATTTCTTTTGTTGTTCTAAGGAAGTTTTCCTCTTGAGTTTCTTCGTGTAAAAATTTTATTTTTTCATCATGATCTTCGATGTTAGAATATTGTTTGTTTATTAATTTTTGCAAATCATCGCAAAATTCAATTAAAAATTGAATGTAGCGCGAGATAAAGGTAGATTTTACGTTTGATTCGTCAGTGAAATTTTTTGTATATTCGTGAAGTGGGATTTTACCCATCTCATTGATCATTCCTGATATTCCAAGGCCGAGTTCCAAATTATGTTTTACTTTATGGATTTTTAATTTTTCTTCTAAAGATTCTATTTCAGATATTTGTATATTTTTATTTTTTGAAGAACTTGGTCCCATATTGATTTAAAGTTTGTTTATATTTTGAGAGATATTGTGATTTATTTTATTAGAAAATAATTGACCAATCGGATTAGCTATATTAAACTTCTTGTATAACTTTTTATTAATATTTTTATATCCATGTTTTTGACATCAAAGGCTCGTTATATTCTCATGATTCTAACAGATATTGCAAAGTATGGCAATTCTGAAGTTGTGAGTCCTGTTGATATTTCTGAAAGACAGCAGATCAAGTTAGAATATGTGAAGAGACTTTGTAATTTTATGAAGAATGCTGGTTTTTTGGAATCTTTTAGAGGAAAAGGCGGAGGTTACAAGCTGATAAAAGATCCAAAAGACATGACAATGTTTGATATTGTTCTTGCAAGTGGTGAATCTGTAAAAATGACTATGTGTAGCATGAAAGGAAAGGATTATCCGTGCAATCACAAACAGAAAGGAGATCGATGTTTGAATCATGGTGTTTGGGGCGCTTTAACAATCTATTTTAGTCATTTTTTGAAAAATATAACTATGGAGGAGATGATTGTGTGGCTTGAAGAAGGTGGGGATTATAGGCAAAAGATTTTGGACAAATTTGGATTGAAGTTGTAGATGATAAATGATTTGAAAATAATAAAAGACAATTATATATATTTAGATTCAAATTCATATTCTAAAGTTTTGCCAAAAGTTCGTGAGATGGTAATCAATTTTATTGATCATCCGTTGAATCCATCATCAATTCATTATTTGGGTCAGCAAGCAAACGGTTTTGTTGAGGATACACGTGATTGTTTGAAAAAATATTTGAATTGCAAAAATGATTACGATGTGATTTTTACAAGTGGTGGTAGCGAGGCGAATAATTTAGCAATTGAGAGAGCGAATTTTGGTGACTTTGATTTGCATATATGTAGTGCGGCGGAACACAAATCTGTTTTATATCCAATTCAAAACAAGAGAAATTTTTTGATCGCTTCGGTGGATTCTTGCGGAAATATTGATCTAGAAAAGCTGATTGAAATTTTAAAGAATAATCAAAATAAGAAAATTTTTCTTAGTATTATTTATGTTAATAATGAGACTGGTGTTATTAATAATCTTTCTGAAATTGTGAAACATGTTAGATTAGTTCATGATAACGTTGTGATTCATAGTGATATTGCGCAGGGGCTGGGGAAGTTGAGAGATTTAAATGATCTAGATTTTCAAAAACTTGATATTGATTTAGCGACAGTTATAGGATATAAATTTGGTGCGATGGTTGGTGCTGGAGCTTTGATTTATAGAAAAACGATAGCTATGAAGCCAATGATTCTTGGTGGATCTCAGGAATATAATCTTAGAGCTGGGACGGAGAACGTGATGGCGATTTATTCCATGAAAGTGGCTTTGAATGAAATTTATGAGGAGAAAATAGATTGCGAAGAAAATCTGATAAAATATTTTGAGGGGAAATTGAAAGAGATAGTTTCACCAAAAGATTTAACAATTTTTTCAGAGAATGGTCAAAGGATTTGGAACACTAGTTATTTCGCAATTTCTGGTTTGGATGCGAAAACTCAGCTGATGTTTTATAACTCAAATAAAGTTTATGTTGGGACCGGATCTGCTTGTTCTGCTGGCCTTGATGAAGATTCATATGTTTTGTCCGCTATGGGATTTGATGAACAGATTAGGAAATGTGCAGTTCGCGTGAGCTTGAGTGTTGTTTCCAAAAAGAAAGATATTGATATTTTGTTAGAAAAATTACAACAATTGTATGAGAGGTTTAAGTAAAAAGATAATATGACAGAAAAAAATAAAATTTTTGATTTTTTTAATAATAAATCTACTGACTCTACGAATGGTAAGAAAAGAAAATTTAGTGATTCAAAGCGTAGAGTAAAAGAGGAAGATGATGTTGAAGATTTATTTTCAGATGTAGATTGGGGGCATCCAGAGCCGGAAGATAAAAACAGTTATGAATATGCGAAGTATATTGCTAATTTGCTTTTGAGAAATGGTGTTGATGTTGAGATTAGCCAAAGAGACAAGAAAAAGATTATGGAGTATATTTTGAGTGATTCAAAAAAAGAGCCTGTTGAATGAAATGTTGTAGATTGTGGATGTTGGTAAGCTGAATTTTGTTTATGTGCTTATTTATCTAAATCTATTATCACTAATAGATTTTAGCGACTCACCCTGATATTAGCCAGAAGAGGCTGCGAAATTTTAATGAAAAAATTTCCTTATCACGTTTAGTCTTGCTTCAAGTTGGGTTTACCTTGCAGTTCGCATTACTGAAAACTCGGTGCGCTCTTACCGCACCTTTTCACCCTTACCATTTTATAGTTTTCACTATGAATGGCGGTTATTTTCTGTGGCACTTTCCCTAGGATTACTCCCGGCAGACGTTATCTGCAACTTTTCTTCTGTGAAGTCCAGACTTTCCTCTAATTATTAATTAGCAAGCACTTCAACATCCAATTTTCATTATAGCACATTTTTAATTTGCTAATAGTATTTTTTGGTGATTAATATTTTTATGGAAAATTTGTATAAGGTGATGTTATATTAATTTAAGAGTTTAGATAATATTTAAAAAATTTAACATTGTCAATTTATAAAATAGTGAATTTTTGAATAACTAACGTTGAATCCTTGCAATATCTAATCTTAATGGTAGCATCTTGTATGGTAAAAAATATTTAGAAATGATAGTTATAAAAAATAGTGTAGCGATTTTTGGTTTAGCTAGAAGTGGAATTTCTTTGAAGAATTTTCTGCAGAAAAATTTTGATATAAAGATATATTTGTTTGATGATAATGTTGAGCGACTTGAGAAATTTCGTGATGAGAAGAATGTTGTAATTTGCGGTGCAGATGAGATTGAATGGAATAGAATAGATTTTTTGATTATGTCGCCTGGTATTGATATTAGAAAAAGTCATGTAGTGACTGATTCTGCGAAAAATTATGGCGTAAAGATTGTGGTTGATATAGAGTTATTCTATTTATTTTTGAGAGAGAATAATTCAGATGCGAAAATTGTTGGAATAACTGGTACAAATGGAAAGTCTACGACAACTGCCTTGCTTGGTCATATTTTGAAAAGTGCTGATTTAGATGTTCAAATTGGTGGTAACATTGGGATTCCAGTTTTTGACTTGAATTTTGATTCTAAGTTTTATATCTTTGAGATTTCGTCATATCAGCTTGATTTGTTGAGTAGAACTCGTTTTGATGTCGGTGTTTTGCTAAATATCACTCCTGATCATCTAGATAGGTATAATTTTAAGATAGAAAATTATATTCATTCTAAGGAAAAAATTTTTGAGATAAGTGAGGAAATTGTTTTCGGAATTGATTCTGATATTACGAATGAAATTTACTATGATTTGAAAAGTAGTTTGAAAAAAATTAAGACAGTTTCCGTTGGTGATCAGAATGCGGATTTTGTTTGTCAAATTGAGAAAGATCGTGATGTAATCAAAATTAAGGATAGTGGCGAGGTTATGGATTGTAAATCAAATTTGATTGGAGCTCATAATCGAGAAAATATTGCTGCGGCCTTTGCTATTTGTAATTTATTGCATGTGAATAGAAGTGATACTATAAGCGGAATTGAGAGTTTTAAGGGGCTTGCTCATCGTTTGCAATTTGTTTGTAGTTATGAAAATATTGATTTTATTAATGATAGCAAGTCAACAACTGGCGATTCTACCGGAAGCGCGATAAATGCTTTGAATGAAAATCACGAGATATACTTGATTGTTGGGGGTGTGCCAAAATCTGATGGTTTGAAAGGATTAGTGAATTTATTGCACGATGTGAAGAAATTTTATTTAATTGGTGAGGCTAGTGGAGATTTTGGTAGTTTTTTGAAAGATTATAATTGTGATTTTGAATTTTGCGAAAAACTAGAGGCTGCCTGCAGAAATTCTCTTGCAGATAGCTTGAAAAGTAATTATAATGGAAAGAAAGTAGTGTTACTATCGCCTGCTTGCGCATCCTTTGATCAGTTTAGAGATTTTGAGGATCGTGGCGAGCAGTTTATTAATATTGTTAAGAATTTAATTATAGAGGAAAATTTTGATTAGAGTTTATGCAGATTTAGAAAACACTCCAGAGCATAGAGAGCTTTTAAAAAACTTAGCGATTTATCCAGATGAGATTTTATCTGAGAGAGCGAGTGATTTTATCGACGAGGAGTTAGAAAATTTAGAACTTATTAATAATATTCAGGACACGATGTTCAAAGTGATGAATTATTTTGGTGGAATAGGTTTAGCTGGTCCTCAAGCGAATGTTGGAAAAAGGATTTTGGTTGTTGATCTTTGCGTTGAAGAAAAAGAAAATCCATATTGGCATTGCTTTGATGAAAAAAAATCTTGCAATGTTGATCAACACAAAATTGTTATGATAAACCCTGAGATTCTTCATTTAAGCGATGAGGTTGATAGTTGCGATGAGGGTTGTTTGTCGTTGCCTGGAATTAAAGTGAAGGTTAAGCGTCCAATTTCTGTGAAAGTGAAATTTTTGGATGAGAAGTTGGAAGAGAAAATTTTTACAATGTCAAAACTCCTTGGTCGTTGCGTTCAGCATGAGATCGATCATTTAAATGGAATTATGATTATAGATAAAGTTTCCAAAGATATTAGAAAAATTATGTTAGATCCAAAATTAAAAAAATTGTCTAGCATGGAAAGATGTTAATTGTCTAATGTGATTATTATATTGATAATATAATCAAATTATTAATACTTAATAAAGAATTAATTTTATTTTAATAAAATTTCTTAATATTTTAAAATTTAGGAGATTTTATGGTCATAGGAGTAGCTCTATCAGTATCTATAATTATTTTGTGTCTCTTAGGCGCAATTGCGTTTTTGTTCTACAAATTGATCAAAAATAGAAAAATGCTTGAGGTAGCAAAGAAGGAATTGGAAGAGCTGCGTAGTGGTTTTAATAAAGAGAATTTAGAATTTTTACATCGTTTAGATAATAAAGATAAGTTTATTGAGGACCAGAATGAGGAAATTTTATTAAAAAATAGTGAGATAGAAAGATTGAAGTTAGAAGTTGAAAAGTTACAAAAAGAGATTGATAGTTTGATGATTAGAGTTAGTGACAATATTAAGAATGTTAAAAAATTGTCTGCACTTGAAAGGCAGAATGAAATGTTGCATTGGCAAAATCTTGAGTTATTAAATAATGAGAAAAAATTAATAGAAGAAATTAGTAAATTAAAAGCGAGAAACGATCTATTGAATAGATCTGTTGATGATGGTGGTAGTATTAGTGTTGAATTATCTAAACAGATGGGAGAAGATAAAATTAAGATTGATGATTTGAAGAAGAAATTAGATGAGAGTGAAAGACAAAGATTAGAATTAGATAAGTTAAATAAAGGATTAGAAAAGAAAATTAAAGAAGTTGAGAATGAGACAGTCGAGTCTTGCGTTGAGTCTTTGCAAAGTGCTATTACAAAAAATGCTGAACTTACTGAGAAAAATAAGACTTTGGAAAAGGAGAATAAAAGATTGCGCGCTAGAAAAATAGTTAAAAATATTATTGATTTTGGTGATGATAGTGTTGAAAAAGTTAATTTTGATAATATGAGTGTGGAGAGTGATGGTAGTAATGATAGCGGTGTTAGTTTTAATACTGAAGGTGGTATTCCGAATTCAAAGTTGGATACGACGAGTGGCAAAAAAAATATTTTTAATATGTTTAAAAATCCTTTTTCAAGTGATAGTAGAGATAAAGCATAATTTATTTATTCTAAATTATTAATAATAGTTGATATAACATAATCTAGAATTCGAAAACCTTTTTGAGTTGTGCAAAATTTTTCATCATCATATTTTATTAGATCCTCGTTAATGAGGAAATTTAGTATATTTGGTCTTATAAATGACTCAATTTTATCACCGATTTTATCGATAGCTTTTTTTTGTTGAATGCCATCTTGTAATCGTAAACCTGTTAATATTATCTCAGAAATTACTTCATGTTTTGAGAGTAATTCCAATTTTTGAAGGCCATGTTTTTTTTCTTGAATTGAATTTAACCAATTCTGTGGTTGATATGTCTGATTGAAAGCATAATATTCGTTAAAATCTTTACGTAATCTTCCGTGTGCACCCGGCCCGATTCCTAGATAGTCATCATAAAACCAGTAGCACATGTTATGTCTAGAATATTGGTTGTTTTTTGCGTAATTTGAGATTTCATATTTTTCAAAACTATATTCAGATAGAATTTTGTCTGTTAGAAAGTATAGGTCATTGCTTAAATCATCTTTTGGTAGTGCAAACTGATTTTGTTTATACATTTGGTAGAATTTTGTTCCTTTTTCAATTGTAAGTTGATATAGTGAGATATGATCTTTAGCCAAATTCATCGCTTCTCTTAATTCTTGTTCCCAAGATTCCAAGGTTTGATTCGGTCGCGCATATATTAAGTCAAATGAATATCTTGGAAAAACCTCTTGAGCAATTTTGATTGTTTCAATTGCCTCAGTTTTGTTATGTTCTCTACCTAAAAATTTTAAATCTTCTAAAATTAAAGATTGCACTCCTATCGAAACTCTATTTATTCCAGAATTTTTAAATGCTTGAAATTTTTTATATTCACTTGATGTTGGGTTTGCCTCTAAAGTTATTTCGATGTTTTTATCAAAAATTGCATTATTTTTTATAAAATTTAATATTTCGTATATAATTTCTGGGTCCATAAGGCTTGGTGTTCCGCCTCCAAAATATATTGAGTTTATTTTTCTATTAAAAAAATAGTTTTGAAAAAATTTTAATTCTGTGAGATATGCATTGATCCACTCTTTAGTATTAATTTTTTTGGAAACATGGCTGTTAAAATCGCAGTATGGGCATTTTGAAAGGCAAAATGGCCAATGAATATATATTGAAAGTGGGTTTTTTAAAATTTCTGGATTTATATTTCGAACGAAATTTATATTTATATCATTCATTTGCTATCTTATTTAATTTATAAAAATAAATTATATTGCAAGATAGCATATACTTTAATTTTGAATTTCTTTACACATCTTATGTACTTCTTTCAAAACTTCTAGCTCAACAGACGAATTATCAGAAGGATTTTTTTGCAAACCTTCTAAAACTCTAACTATTAATCCAGCAATTTGTTCGAAGTGATGTTTTTTAAATCCGCGTGTTGTAGCAGCTGGAGATCCTAATCTGATTCCAGAAGCTTTGGTTACAGGTAGTTTGTCAAAGGCAATTGCATTTTTGTTACAAGTGATTCCAGCATTTTCTAGAGATTGATCAGCGTCAGCACCAGTAACAGACCACTTGTTATAAATATCAGCTACAACCATGTGCGAGTCAGTGCCGCCAGTGATAATTCTAGCCCCATGATTTTTTAGAGATTCTGCTAAAGCTTCTGCATTAATTTTTACATCTTTTATATACTGTTTGAATTCAGGTCTCAAAGCTTCACCGAAAGCAACAGCTTTAGCGGCAATTACGTGCATTAATGGTCCGCCTTGTGCGCCAGGGAAAACAGCAGAGTTAATCTTTTTTGTTATATTGATATCACCAAATTCTTCCTCATTCCATAAAATCATTCCACCACGAGGTCCTCTTAAAGTTTTGTGCGTTGTTGTTGTAGCAACGTGCGCATATGGGAAAGGATTTGGGTATTCATCAACTGCAATTAATCCTGCATAATGCGCGATATCTGCCATTAAGATTGCTCCGCAACTATCAGCTATTTCACGAAATTTTTTAAAATCAATTATTCGTGGATAAGATGAACCGCCTGCAATTATCAATTTTGGCTTATGTTTTTCAGCTAATTCTGCAACTTTATCGTAATCAATCAATCCATTGTCTTCACGTACACCGTATGGAACAGGATTAAACCATTTTCCAGAAATTGTAGGTTTTGCGCCATGAGTTAAATGCCCGCCAGCTGCGAGATCCATTCCTAAAAATGTATCTCCAGGTTGCAAGAAAGCCAAGAAAACTGCTGTATTTGCTTGAGCGCCAGAGTGTGGTTGTACGTTTGCAAATTTGCATTTAAATAATTTACATGCTCTTTCAATTGCGAGATTCTCCGCAACATCAACGTTATGACATCCAGCATAGTAGCGTTTTCCTGGATATCCTTCAGCATATTTGTTTGTAAAAATTGATCCCATTGCAGCTAGCACAGCAGTGGAGACAAAATTTTCTGAAGCTATAAGCTCAATCTGCTCGTGTTGTCTGTGTAGTTCTTTGTTGATCAAGGAAAAGATTTCCGGATCACATTCTTGAAATTCGTTCAGTAAGTTTTGTGTATATTTATAATCACTCAACATTTAGTACCTTGTTTAGAAAAAATTTAATATATTATTATTTTTATCTTTCTCGTTAAGGAAATTTTATTCAAGATGAAGGTTTTGTCAAGCCATATTTTGTATTATTATTTTTTGGATTCTGTTCGCTGATTTCGAATGTTTCTGCATTTGGAATACCATCTTCTCGCTGTGTTTGTCCTTTGATATTAATATCAGGATTTTCTTTTTTTGATAGATAGTCTCTAGTAGCATCAATAATTTGATAGAAATTTTTCTTTAAAAGATCTTTAATCATGCCAAATTTTTGTATTGGATGATGCCCTGATTTTTCAATCGCTATTATAGCGATTGATGTGATAATTGTTATGGTAACAGCTACTGTAACGAAAAATCTCCATTCTGTAACTGCATATATTGCTTTGTTTCTAATATTTATATTTCCCATTTGATTTTTAAAATAATGAATAATTATTTTATGTTTTAATCTTTGATTCAGGAAACATTTATTATTTGATTTATATCAATTTTTGATGTTGGAATTTTTATATATGAATTTAGTTAAATCGTAATAATTGATTGAACTAGAAATTTTAATTTTAATGAGTTGTCTTGGTATCAGAAATTTTTTTATTTTTTAAAAAAGCTTTCATTTCAATTTCACTGTTTATTGTAACGCTTTGAGTTTCTTGCCTATAATTTGTTGATTGGTTTTGTGTAGTGCCATTTTTGATATCGAATGTATCAACATACGGAATGTCATTATTTTGCTTGGTATTTAAATCATCATTCTGCTTGTATACAAAATTTTTTACAATATTATAAATTTTATCAAAGTTTTCCCGAAGAAAGTTTGAAAGTTTTTTGAGTTTTTGAGGAGCATAATGTTCGTTTTTTGCAATCAATATTGTAAAGGTGGTCGTTGCTATGATAGTTATTACTACTAATGTTACTACTATAGTTGCAGGATTTGAAAAACGAAATTTTCCAGTAGATGCAGAGGCAATTTTTTCTAAAACTGTTCCCATTTTAAGAATCCATAGTTATTTTATCTGTTATTTTTTTTGTGATAGTTTTCTTATCAAGTCCAAAGTGTTTGTACAGATCAGATGCTTTACCGGAAGCTCCAAAATGATTATCTAGTCCGCAGAATAAATCATTTTTATTCAAATATTTATGCCATCCAAAAGAGCAGCCAGCTTCGATTATAACTCTTAATTGTGCATTTTCATCAAAAATTTCTTTTATAAAACCCTCATGCTCATCCAACAAGTCTGAGCAAACTACTGATACTACACGTAATGAAATATCAGAGCTTGTTTTCTCTAATTCATTTGCAATATCAAGTGCTAAGTGTAATTCGGAACCTGTTGATATTAAATTTATTTTTGTTTTTGCATCTGAATTTCTGTAATCTTTTACAATATAAGCTCCCCTGTATATATCTTGCTCAATTTCTGATTGAGAGCGAATTTTTGGAATTTGAGGTAAGTTTTGTCTTGAACAAACTATAATGCTAGGGCGTTTATTTGTTAAAGCGAAATTCCAAGCGCATGTTGTTTCAAAAACATCAGCAGGGCGAAAAACTAGTAGGTTGGGAATAGAACGCAGGCCAGCAAGTTGTTCAATGGGTTGATGTGTCGGGCCGTCTTCACCAAGTCCTATCGAATCATGTGTGAAAATTTGTACAACATGCAAGTTCATCAGTGCTGAGAGTCTAACTGATGGTTTTGCATAATCTGAGAAGATCAAAAAACTACTTCCATAAGGTAGAAAATTTCCATAACAAGCAAGACCGTTTGTGATTGCAACCATTGCGTGCTCTCTAATTCCATAATGAATGTAATTTCCACTGAAATCATTTTTTGTGATTGCTTTTGATTCTTTAGTTATCGCGCAATTTGATTCGCTTAGATCAGCTGATCCACCAATTATTTCAGGTGCAAATGGTACGATTTTTTCTAAAAAATTACCAGATGACTTGCGAGTTGACTCTTCTTTCCCATAATTGAAAGCTTCAGTTTTTATAATTTCTAGCTGTTTTTTTGCCTCGTCTGATAGTTCAAACATTTTTTGATTTTCAACTGCAATGGAATCATATTTAGAGCCAATTTCTCTCCAATCGCTTAGAGTTTTTGCTGGAATTTCAAATGGTTGATAGTCTTGATAGTCAATTTGTTCTTTTACGTAATTTAATTCTTCTGATCCAAGTGGCGCACCATGGGATGAAGCGCTTCCACGTTTTTTATTTGCGTGTTTTGCAATTACTGTATTGAAAATTATCAAAGTTGGTTTATTTATCTCTGATAATGCGTCTTCATAAGATTTTTCTATTTCATTATAATCGTGCCCATCAGCTTCAATTACCTTCCAGCCATAACTTTCAAAACGTTTTTTTGTATTTGTTGAATCTGCTAGATCAGTTGATCCATCAATTGAAATTTGATTGCTATCAAAAAGTGCTATCAAATTATTTAAACCTAGATGTCCAGCGAGACTTGCTGCTTCATGAGAAATTCCTTCCATCATGCATCCATCTCCCATTGCAACATATATTTTGCTTTCAGTGTGATTTGCTTTTTTTTGTGCTATTGCCATTCCAACACTATTTGCAAATCCTTGACCTAGTGGTCCAGTTGTTACTTCAACACCATTCAAATGACCGTACTCAGGGTGTCCAGCGGTGACAGATCCAAGTTGTCGAAATTTTTTTATATCATCAATTGTTGGGCGTTCATATCCAGTTAAATATAATATTGAATATAAAAGCATTGATGCATGACCATTTGAGAGAATAAATCTATCTCTTTGAGCCCAGTGAGGATTTTTTGCAGAAAAGCGTAGATGTTTTGCAAATAGTACTGTTATAAAATCACTCATTCCAAGAATAGCTCCTGGATGTCCAGATTTTGCCTGCTCTACTGCATCTATTCCTATCGATATAATTCCAGCGGCTAATTTTTTATAATCATATTTTTTTTTATTATCTGTTTGCATAGAAGAAATTTTATTGTTTAGTTCTTGATGATTGTATTCCATATGTTGGTTCATTGAGCTTTTTTAATAAAAAAATCAATTTATTTACTCATATTTTATTTCTTATAAACAAAAAGTCAATCATTTTATAAAAAATATTACTAATTGCTTTCATTGATCAAAGTTTTATATATTTTCGCTTCCTTTCAAATGTTTGTATATTAGATAATCTGTTTTAGATAGTTAAAAATTTTTTAGATAGAAATAAGTATATAAATGAGTTTAATATGAAGAGGAGCGGGCCAATTATTTATAGAATAGGGTATGAAATTTTTAATGAGGAGAATGAGAGAATTCGTATAGTGAGAGATAATCAATTTAAATATCTTCACTCTATTGAAAAAAATTATGAAGATTTGTCTGATGCAGACCTTGAAGAAGTTGATTTAAGTGGTGCTGATTTAAGATATTCAATTATAAGTGATACAAATCTAAGTTATGCAAATTTAAATAATGTTGATATAAGTTGTGCAAAATTGTACAATGTCGACTTGATGCATGTTCATCTTATTGGAGCAGCTTTAATTGGCGTAAGTTTTGAAAATGCTAATTTAAAGAATTCATATCTAATAGGCTCTCATTTAGTTGTTGCTAATTTTGATAATGTAAATATGGAGGATAGTTATTTAATTGGAGCTGACTTGAGTGGTTGTAATTTCAAGAATGTTAATTTATGCGGCTCTTGGTATAATAGAAAGACTATGGGTTTGTCTGAAGAGCAAACTAAAGATATGAGATTTTTCTCATTGTATTATTAATTTTTGTTTGATTTAGTATAATTTTTATGTAGTATTAAGCCTTTAATTTATTGTTGAAGAGTTATGTATTTTTCAAAAAAAGTGTAAAAAATATATTTTGTACTTGAAAATTTTGATAAAATAACTAAATATAATATGAAAAAGATATTTAAACTAATTGAGGTAAAAATATGTCTACAAAGCTAATTCCTTGTGGAGATAGATTGTTGATAAAAGAAAAGAAAGCAGAAAAGAAGCAGCAAACTACAGGTTTATACGTGCCAGAGGAGAAAAAAGGCATTATAACTGGTACTATTGTTGCTGTAGGTCCTGGAATTACTACTAAGGAAGGCAATGTAATCAATGTTCCTTTTAAAGAAGGTGATGTTGTGATTTTCAGTAAGCATATGGGTGATAAATATACTCATGAAGGCGAGGAATATTTAATTGTTAACTCTCTAGAAGTTATGTGTAAAATTGAAGGTTAATTAGAGAGTATTTTTGTTATCTCATTCTTTTTAGAAAAAGGAGATGAGTACAGGTTTTTATTTTGTTTTAAATTAAATTTTTAGGTAAAAAATATGTCAGAAAAAGAAACTAAGATTGGTTTTTTTAATAGTTCTTCTTGTTCAACACCTAGTCTTGCAGGTTCAATGACTAGTGTGTTAGATAAAATGTCTTTTGTAAGCAAGACAAGTGGCCCTTCAGGACTTTTTGGTATTGTTCAATCATCTTATGGTGATCCAAAAATCACGAAAGATGGTTATTCTTTAGTAAAATCTATAAGTTTTAATAACGAGCTTGATTCTTTATCTTTGCAATTGATAAAAAGCTGTGTTGAAAAAACTAATAAAGAAGCTGGTGATGGTACAACTTACACTTTCAATATTTTTAGTAAAGCTTGGGAAAATCTTTCTAAGTTAGGCTCAAATGTTGTTGATTTAGATATCGCTTATAACAAAGTTACCTCTATGGTTCAGGATGTTTTAGTTAAAATGTCTAAGAAAATTGACATAGAAAATGATGATGTTAGAAAGATTGCAACTATCTCTGCAAATGGTGATAAAATTGTTGGTGACGCAATTGCTGATGCAATGAAACAAGTTGGAGCTGAAGGAGTGATTACTGTTGAGGATAGTAAATCATCAGAAAAAATTACTACTGAGCATAAAAGTGGTATGAATCTTGATAGAGGATTTATTTCTCCTTACTTTGCTACAAATCCTGAAAAAATGATCTGTGAAATGGAAGATGCTTATATCTTGATTACTAACAAAAAAATTACAAATATTACTCAAATTATTAAAGTTCTTGAAGGAGTTTCGAAAGCTGGTAAATCTTTATTAATCGTTGCTGATGATATTGAAGGAGAAGCTTTAACTACTTTGATTATCAACAGAATTCAGGGAAGATTGAAGGTTTGTGCAATCAAAGCTCCTGGTTTTGGCGATAAAAGAACAGAAATGTTGAAAGATATTGCAATTTTAACTGGTGGTCAAGTTATTGTTGATGAGACTGGAGATAATCTTGAAGATATTGAATTAATTCCTGGCGTTATTGGCTTTGCAAAAAGAATTATTGTTTCTAAAGATTCAACTGTAATTGTTGGTGGAAATGGTGAAGAAGAAGATGTGAAATCTCGTGCTAATTTTATTAAATCGCAAATTTGTGGATCTGATTCAGAATATGAAAAAGAAAAATTACAAGAAAGATTAGCTAAATTGTCTGGAGGTGTTGCTGTTATTAAAGTTGGTGGTACTACAGAATTGGAAGTTAAAGAATTGAAAGATCGTATCGAGGATGCTTTGAATGCCACTCGTGCTGCTGTTGCTGACGGTGTTGTTCCTGGTGGTGGTGTTGCTCAATTAGCAATTGCTCATGTTGTTGCTGAAGAAATTGAAAAAGATACAACTTTGAGTCGTGATGCGAAATTTATTATCGAAAGAATTCTTGACGCATTTGCTGTTAATATTAAGCATATTGTTTCTAACACTGGCAAATCTGCTGATGTTGTGATCAATACTTTGACTGAGCAGTTCAAAGCTGACAAGTTGTCTTTCTCTAATTTGAAAGTTTCAAAAGTTTATGATGCATTGAATTGCAGTTATATTGGTGCTTTTGAAAATGTTATTGATCCAGCAAAAGTTATTCGTGTAGCATTTATGAATGCAATTAATACTGTGTACATGTTGTTGAAAACTGGCGGTGTTGTTTACTATGCTAATGAAGAAAAAGCAGCTGCTGCTCCAATGAATCCAGGAATGGGTGGCATGGGAGGAATGGACTATTAATTACTTTGAATTAATAGATCTGGCGTTATTTTCTTAGTTGCGTTATAATAACGTGACTATTAATTTTTAAAAAAATAAATTCGAGATATAGATAATATTAGTTACAAAGATAAAACATACAGAGAAAGATTAATTGATTCTTCTAAAAAAGGAAAAGGGAGTTTTGCATTAAGATCTATTGTTATATCTTTGTATTATCTAGCATTACTAGCTTGTATTGGATTCTCTGTTTATAAGTTTGTTGATGTAGCATTAAG
Source organism: Rickettsiales bacterium (assembly GCA_044347385.1). Lineage (GTDB taxonomy): Bacteria > Pseudomonadota > Alphaproteobacteria > Rickettsiales > CAIPFW01 > CAIPFW01. The sequence goes on along the minus strand of JBIKUW010000001.1, from coordinate 4,562 downwards.
AACTCGTCCATTTGGAAAATTAGCTCATGATTATTTGGGAGTTGATTTTGCTTATTTAGATATTCATGGAACAGTGCAAAAGTTTCATAGTATTATTTTAGATAAAGTACAAGTTAGTCTTGATTATAGTAATTTGATAAATCAGGATTTTTTGAAAGTCTTTAGTGATCGATATGGTTTTGATTTACCATTTTCTTCGTTTTCAAATAAAGACAAAATTTTTGATGTGATTAGACATTTTGATTTGAAAACACAATCTGATTTTTTTAATTGCTATGTAGATTTTTATAAGGATAATATATCTTCTGATATATTAAAGTTCTCGAAAGATCTAAAAACTTGTGTTGGGCTTGAATCTGATATGAGTAAATACATGAATATCCAGATCTTATGTTGTATTGCAGTTTCTTGCTTTATTATCGCAGCTTTATGTTCAACAATTCTTTCTTTTCAGAAGAAAGATGTTTCTGTTCCTTTGGTTTTTAATGTTCTAGGAATGGAGAAAGGGCTCTCTTCTTTTAAATGATAAATATCTGCGTTGATTTGTTTGAAATCTTGTTGTAGTATATTATTATTAATATTTAACAATTTAATATAATGAAAAGATTTGTTCTAGGCATAGCTCTTTTAGCAGTAGTTGGTATATTAATTTGGCAGATTGTAAAGCATATTAATGAGCCGAATAGCAAGCTTTTAACAGACCTTTATTATAAATATGTCCCGACTTGGCATAGGGTTTTAGATGCGTCTCTTGGAGATGGAACTGAAATAAGTTCTAGTATATCAAATATAAGGCTATATATGTATGATATTTTATATGAGAATGTTGAATTGCAGAATAAAGATCTTTTGGACAAAATAAGGGAGTTTATATGGTTTTCTGGTAAAAGTGATTTAAATATTTTACTGGAGCAAGGAAAGGTTAGTGAAGTTATAGATGAGCTTGATAAATTAGGATTCAGAATAAATCTTGGATTGTACAATGAAATATGTTTAAATACGCCACTTGATCAACAGACAGACCAGATGAAAAATTTCATGAAGGTATTTGCTGATTCTCAAAAGTTAGATGGTTTGGATGTTGGTGCAGTGAATAGAAATGAGGTTTATGTTGCTTTATTTGTATCGCTAGCTATATTATCGTTTATAGGCGCTTGTGCTGCGATTGCAACTTCCATTGTACACAAGAGGACTCCTGTTAATTTTATATTAGATCCACAAAATTATGGTATATGTAGTATGAAGTTCGGGAATTGTGATCTATGCGGCATGTGATTTGATAGATAAATTTTTTATATTTCAAATTCCATTCCATCATAGCAGAATTTCGCATTGCTTGGCAACATATCATCAATTGTATAATTAACTTTATGGCTCATATGTGTAAGTATGACCTTTTCCGATTCAATATATTGAATTATTTTTTTTATTTCTTCAAAACTTGCATGAGCATTGTTTCCTTCAAAATGTGTGAGAGGCAAAACCAGGAGTTTTAGGTTTGCGTTTTTTAAAAGTTCTAGGCTTTTTTCAGGGAGAGATTTGAGATCTGTTGAATATGCAAATCTTCCAATCATATAGCCCAAGCTATTAATTTTTCCGTGATGCTGCTCGTAATTTTGAATTACAAGGCCATTTGGAAGTGTAGTGATATCATAATTTTTTATAATTTCTCCAAGTAGTGGATTTTTGTGAACTATATGAACTTCTTCATCTGGTTCAATTAAATATTTATCTGAATCTCTATGTTTTATTTCATGAAACATATACTCAAAAGTTGTGATGCAATGTTGAAATGTTTCTTGGTTTGCAAAAATCTTGATTTGTTTATAATTTTTATTGAAAAATGAAATCCTTAGGTCATCCATTCCAGCAATGTGGTCTAAATGTTTGTGCGTCAAAAATACATAATCAAAATGTGACAAGTTTTCTCTTAGCATTTGGTCTCGAAGATTTGGCCCACAATCTATCAATATATTGTCATTTTTATATTTGATATATATTGATGACCTTGTTCTATTATTTTTACTGTCGTTTGATTTGCACATTTCACAGTTGCATCCTGGTATTGGACATCCAACTGATGCACCGCATCCTAAAATTTTAACGAAGATCTTGTCCATTTCCTTATCCATTGATAATTTTTTCTCTTTAAAGTGTAAAATATGAGTATATTATGTTATTATTTCGTTAGTTTACAATCATAAAAGATAATGTTTAATAAAATATCAGTTTCTGTATTCGTTTTAAGTCTATTTCTTGTCGGGTGTCAGGGTAAAATTATAGATAATAGTCCTATTCATAAACCATATTTAAATCCTGGTGGAATAGATTTTGAACGTGATACTGAATTTTTTAAATCTTATAATAAATTAGAAGGAGCAAGGAAAAAGAGATGTGACACCGCATATCATGCAGCAAATAGTCCGAAGTCTGAAGAGGAGAGTTTGTTTCCCGGTTCGGTTTTGATAGGTGAACATCAGTCAAGAGTTTTGATGCGAAGTGAAATAAAAAGAGAGCAGAATTGGTTTGAAAAAAATTGTGTAGAGAATAGAGATCTGCCGAATGATCTGAAGGATATGATAATCGATAAGTGTAATGCGATGTCAGATGTTATTGTCAATCCAAATCCTTCTGTCCCAATTGTTGAAAGTAGTGTAGATCTAGACTCTTTAAGTGTTATAGATTATTCAGATTCAAGTAAGAAGAGCAATAAAACTAAGTCTGTTAAAAAATCCAGTAACTCCAAAGCTAAAAAGAAAAAGACTAACAAAAAGATTGATCTTTGTATGCAAAATGATTATCAAGTATTAACGCTTGATAATATTGTGAATAATTGTGATAAATATTCTGATAAACTAGGATCTGGAGAGAGAATCAGTTATAGAAAGAGTATTAATTATAAAAAAGGTAGCGGTAAAGCAAAGATTCAAAATCTGGACTTGAAGTAAAAAGTTAATTCATTCCTTTTCCGACTGGTTTGTTTTTACTGTTTTCATGATCTTCAGCGAAATCCATGCTACTTCTTCTTCCTTTGCTTATAATGTCAGATACACTATTCTTTCTTTCTGTCTTACTGCTTTTGATTCCTTCATCAGTATCCTGAGCCCACTCATTATCTGCATCAATAAATTTTCTCATCTTACCCAATTCATTTTTTAAATTTTGATCGATAGGGCGCCTTTTGGATAATTCCCCGTCAGAATGGTGATGGTGCGAATTGTTATTTAATTTTCTTTCTTTATCCTGAGATATATTATCTTTTGTTGTTTTACCTATATCAGGTTCTGAGTTTGAGCGCTTAGAATATCTATCTTGTTGTATTATTTCCCACTCACTGTCATCACGCTCAAAGTTGTTTTTATTGCTTTTCATGCTATCTCTATGATTTGCATTTTCAAGTATCTTTTTAACATTCTCATTTTCAAGTATTTTTTCAGCATAGTCATTTTTGTTAAGATCTGCAAAGTTTGCTGATGATCTATCATTTTTTTTATCGTCAGAAACTTTTTTTAGATTTTTCCTACCTTTGATTACATCATTGATATCAAAAATTTTTTTTGAATTTACTTTGTTATCTTCTGCAGTTGGCCTTGGTGTTGGTATATTTGATTGTTGTTTTGCATTTTCTTGTTCCGAGTACAATCTATTCGCTTCTTCAGCGCTTTTTGTACCAAAATCATCATCAAAATCATTCATTCTATTATTGTATTCTTTGTCTGTTTCTTCATCAAATGAAGAGAAATCGTCATCTGGTCCATGAATAGTAATAGTTTTGTAATTCTGTTCTGAGTTTAAGCCGGATGCAATATCAAAACCTCCCTCTTGTGTGTTTTGCTTTTGTTGATTTATGTCATACAGCTCCTCAGAAAAGTGATTTTTAAAAGATAATTCAACATTCTGTAATGCTGTGTATAAAGGGCTTTTATCTTTACCGATTGGAGCTCTGATATTGTGATCTTTTCTTGTAATCAGATTGGTAAAAAATTTGTCTATTTCTGAGAAATTGCTATCTACAGATTCAGGATCATTTTTGAAAACGAAACCTTTTTTTAGAGAATTGGGAATTTCAATTCTATTAATTTTATCAATAAGTTTTGGTTGAATGTTAGATTTGTAGTCCTTGTTTGCTTGTTTTATCGCATTAGTGATTTTTTTATTTTCTTTATCAGTGTTCTTATTTTTCTTATCAATATCTTTATTCAGTTTCTCAACCTCATCTCTGATAGTTTTTATATCTTTGTTAGATATTTTAAATGTAGTTGTAGGTTTTTTATCTCCAGTTCCGTCGTAAACTGAGTTTGCCATTGATGTTTGCGGTTTATTTATTCTTAAAGCTTTAGCCATTCTAGGCAAGTATTTATGAAAGTTATCTCTCCATCCATATAATATATTATTGTTAAATATGTTTTTCATGAAAATTAATATATTAATTATATCATGAGATGATAATAAATTAAGATTTACAAAATGTTAATTTATTGTGATAGTCATTCAGTATTTTGTTCGTGAAATAAAAAAATTATTTTTCTATTTTTTCTTCATTTTCTGTTTTTGTCTTTCAA
>JBIKUW010000037.1:0-11943 GCA_044347385.1 Rickettsiales bacterium | reverse complement strand
GAAGCTAAAACAACATCGCCATGTCTCAATTTAAAATCATATCCTTCAACATGATGTTCGAGATGAGGTTCCGCAGTTTGCAATTCACCACTTGGATCTTGGAATTCAGGATTTTTCTTCGTTGGAGGAAGCTCAAAAAAACCTTCAACCATTTTGTCATACGCGTCATCTAAATTACAACGATCTTGTGGTCTTTTTGGTCCAGACATACTTGGAATCACGCATCCTAAATCTAATTCTACTAATTCACTAAATTGAATCTCTTCATGATTGTTCCATAGCATTTCACTTTTCGCATAATACTCAATCGATTCAACAGCGCTTTCAGAACGTCCAGTCAAATGAAGATAGTCTAAAGTTTTCCCATCAATTGAAAAGAAACCACAAGTTGCACCATATTCAGGAGCCATATTTGCAATTGTTGCTCTATCTGGAAGAGTTAAAGTTTCCAAACCTTTTCCACTAAACTCAACAAACTTACCAACTACTTTTTTCTTACGTAAAATCTCAGTAACAAATAGAACAAGATCAGTTGCAGTCACTCCAGGATTTAATTTCCCAGTTAATTTAAATCCAACAACTTCAGGAAGAATCATTGAAATAGATTCACCAAGCATTACAGCTTCTGCTTCAATTCCACCAACGCCCCATCCTAAAACACCTAAGCCATTCACCATAGTTGTATGACTATCAGTACCAATTACAGTATCTGGATAAACCGTTTTTGCTTTTTTATCAAAAGTTATAACATCAGCAAGATATTCAAGGTTTACTTGATGGCAAATCCCCATTCCAGGAGGAACAACTTTGAAATTTTCAAAAGCTTTCTGTCCCCATTTCAAAAAACGATATCTTTCTAGATTTTGCTCATATTCATCCTCAATATTGTGCTCTAAAGCTTTGCGATTTCCATAATCATTCGCAATTACTGAATGATCTATTACGAGATCAGCACGAATTAAAGGATTTACTTTTTTAGGATCACCATTTAAAGCAATTGCACCATCACGCATCGCAGCTAAATCAACAACTACAGGAACTCCAGTGAAATCTTGAAGCAAAACACGAGCTGGGTAAAAATCAATTTCTTGATTCTTCTTTCCATTCAACCATCCTAAAACTTTTTCAATTGAACTTCTTAATTGATCGTCATCTTTTGCTTTTCTCACCAAATTTTCAAGAACAACTCTCATCGAGAATGGCAATTTATTCAAAATAGGCAGTTCTTTAAACAATATCCCTAAGCTCAGATATTCAAAAGTCTCTTCCTTAAAAACAAGCACCTTCTTCAATAATTGTCTCGTTATATTCTTTAACGCACTATTATCACTCATAAAAATTTAACAATAAATAAATAAAGTTGTAAAAATATTATATGCAATTTATAGTTAAATAAAACTAAAGAAAAACAAGAAATCGTTATTTAAATGTTGAATTACAATACTTTTATTGTTCTTTAATGAAAGATTATATGAATATTAACTAATTGAGTTAAATGATGAATTAGTTATCTTTATAAATGGGAGTTGACCCAAAGAATCAGCAATCTGACTGCTTTATTTCTAATCTGACCAATTAAGAGCGATTATCTGCCCAACTCAGTGTGAGTATAGTATAAAAAATTATTGATGTAAATATATAATTTGTATAAGTTTTTTCGAAAATTCTCTCTTCATCTTAGCCACAAGTCTTTGTCATCCTAGTTCCGTACCTGATAGGAACGTAGGATCTTATGAGGATTGAGTGGTGGAAAAATAGTATTGTCATCCTAGCGAAACGTAGGATCTTTTAAGAACATTCTTCATGTATCAAAAGATCCCACGCCTACTCCGTAGTCTGGGATGACAAGTTAAAAAGGACTGGAACGACAATTTAAAAACCACTTTAGTAACGCACGCCCCCCAACAAACAATAAACAAATTTTTAACAAGATTTACATACACTATTCAAAATATTGTGTCATTATATATAATATTTTATTCATTAAAGATATATGATACCAGGATTTGGCAACTACTTTTTTGTGATATCAATGCTTTTCGATAAAGTGATGATGATCATATCGAGGTTTGGCGGCCTTATTTTAACATTATTCATTTCTTTTATATTATCGGCCTATTTATACTTTCTTATTGAATTTAATTTTGAATCTCTAATCAATTATAAATTGCTCAGCAGGCCTGAGCCAGTGGTTAAATACTTCATCGCATATTTAAAACATTATTACTATAACAGAGCAACTTTGCCAATGTCAGCAACATTCAAAATCTTTTTTGTGCTAGTTACACCCTATGCAACAATTAAACTTTTGAAAGTAGCTTTTAGCTTTTTCCTTTTTGTTTTTGCGATGAAATTGCAGCATAGAATTCCGACAATCTCTTCTTATATTCTTAGAAAAGTCAATGTTAATCCATACTTAATGAATCAAATATCAAATCAAAGAAACAAAAAAATTGATCAAATGAGAAGTCAAAATAACAACCATAATCATGCCCAAACAAACACACAAAATAATCAATTTAATTCGAATATCAATCCAAATAACAAAAAAGAGAAGATAAATTTGAGAAAGTAGAAAAAATTAGATCGTTTTATTTTGTATAAAATTGTGTATTATTAAACAATCTTTATAATTGTGAAAATTATGAAAAATTTTTTACTAATATTGCTTTTTGTTTTGCTGTTGAGTCAAAATGTTTTTGCTGCTGATGAAACTCAAAAAGATAGTATATTAAATATTTATTCTTCAAGGAATGAAGAGGGAATTTCCAAAGGAAATAAAAAGCCTGGATGGTTTTTTGCCGATGCAAGGGCAGCAGCCACGGACAATCAAGTAAATGATAAACAAATTCTCAACATTTATTCTTCAAGAAAGGAGGAATTCCTTACTGATTTGCTAAAAGTATTTTCAGAGCAAAACAACGTAAAAATTAATACTATTAATGATCACGATTCGCAAAAATTATTGGAAAAGTTGAAATCTGCGAAAAGTTCTGGAATTTCAAATCCAAAAATAGATGCTGATATTTTGATCACGGCAGATGTTGTGTCAATGATCAACGCTCAGAATAATAATTTGTTGCAAAAATCAAATTGTGACCTTTACAAGGGGATTAAACCATTTTTTTTGAACAATGAATCCATAAGTAATGAATGTTTTTGGTCTGCGATTTCATTTAGAGCGAGAGTTATTGCCTATTCGAAAACTCGTGTTGCAGATAAAGCAGAACTCAACGATCTTCAAGATTATTTGGATTTAGCAAGATTTGACAACAAAACAAAGCAATATAGATGGCTTGAAAGAATTATTTTCACTCCTATCTCAAGTCCATACAATCAATTTTTAATTGCCTATTTGATTACCCTTCACAATGATGATATTGTTGATAAATGGTTGTATAAATTAATGGAATACACGAAATATAGCAATCCACAGGGGAGCGATACTGAAAAGTTGAAATCAATTATGAGTGGGAAAGGAGATGTTGCAATGGTGAATAGCTATTATTATTTTAGAATGCTTCTTCCAAATGGCGTGAAAGATGAGAGCTTCGATTCAAAAGTTGGAATTATCTTTCCAAATCAGGATTTAAGAGGCATTGCTGTTGATTCTAAGGATCAAAGAATTAGAAATGAATATAGATTAAACGGTGATGTTGAACGCCACCTTGAAAAAGGAACAAGTATAAATTTTAGTGCAATAGGTGTTGTGAAAGACGCACCTCATTCTGAAATGGCAGAAAAATTTATTCAATTTTTATTATCTTCTCAAGCTCAGGAAATGATTGCAAAAAGCAACTATGAATATTCTGTGACGTTGCATGATTTGAACAATAAATTGAATAGCAATGTTCAATCTGAAGAAGTAAAATTTGATATGGAAACTAAATTAACTGATGTTGCGAAAAATATTCAAACAGCCATAAAATTAGCGGAAAAGAATGGATGGAATTAATAGAGCGTTAGATATTATCAAGTAAGCTGCTATCTAGCACTTTATTCTTTACAAGAAAACATTAAAAGTTTTATTGTTTTTGTTCTAAAAATTACATAAACGTGTAATTTGAAAGATTATTAAGAGTATATTGTTCTCTGCAATCAATATTATTGATGTCTATTATCGATCTATTTTCATCAACCATTGTAGACATGGAAGATCTGCTGGAATAATTCTCTTCATCTTTTATACAATGGGCTTCTTCAATGTTTTCAACTATAAGAAGTTGTTCAAAAATGACATTCTCTTCTAAGTCATTATTTATAGTAATTTGATCTACAGACGCGCATATACAACAACTTTTTTCATTATTATATATCTCATTTTCTTCTAATGGTTGAATTTCCTGTTTAATATTTTCCTGATCTATATTATTTTCTAATATTGTTAATTGCTCTATGATTTCATAGGTCATTATCTCATCATTCATAATGACATTTCTTATGGAGATATTATTCTCAACGATATTACTATCTATAATAACATTTTGTCCACGAGAGTTTATTTGATATGAACATCTAGGATTATGTATTACTTGATTAGTTTGAGGATCACTTACTCCAAAGCTGTGTAAATCTGATGGGTTATAAACTTTATCGCCATCATCTAAAAATATTTTTGGATTTCTTTTTTCACTATTGTTGATACCATAATGTACTTTAGGATTATGCCTCTTCATACGATATTTATAATAAAACTTATGAGCAACATATTATTATAATAGTAATAAAAAACGAAGTGCCTCTCTCGATTCTTTAATTATTAATAATAACATTAACTTTACAATTTATTTTAATGCGAATTGAGGCTTAGGTCATTGTCATTCCAGTGCTTTGGCATGTGGGATCCGATGAGGTTTGAGAAATACATCCCTAATAATTGACAGGATCCTACGTTTAATAATAAGTATTAAACTAGGATGACAATATGATGTTGTTGTTATTCCAGACAGATAATTTGTTATTTAGCGTGGAATTTTCTAAGGCTCGAGGAATGTTCTTAAGGGATCATGCGTTACTACGTGGATAGGATGGACAAAGACTATATATAATGATAATTTATCATACAAATAATAGAAATCAAAAAGCACTAAGTTATTTGTTTCCGTATAATTAATATCTTTAATAATATTTAAATATTAAGTATTATGAAGAGATGTGTATGAAAATTTTATATATGATGATGTTTTGTTTACTGTTGAGTAGTTGCAAAGGTCACAATAATGAAAATGCTATAAGATTTGGTGTAGATATTACGAGTCCTCCATACTCATTCATGGAAAATGGTGTTTTAAATGGAGCGAATATTGAGCTTAGCAGAGAAATAGGGAGAGTTTTAAATAAAGAAGTGATATTTTATAGGACAAATTGGGATCAAATGTTTGCAGCTCTTAATCATAACAAGGTAGATGCAATTGAGAGTAGTATTATTGTTACAGAAGCAAGGAAGAAAAATGCGGATTTCTCGCAACCATATCGTTTTGATTATATTGCTGTGATTTTCAGAAAGGATTCAAAAGTGGAGAATAAATCTGATTTAGAAAATACAAAAATTGCTATAACTTTAGGCGATACTTCAGAGATTTTTGCAAAAAATAATCTTAAAAATGTTAAAATAGTACCAACGGAAAGTAACGCAATATCAATGGAATTACTAAAGGCAAAACATGTTGATAGTGTTATAACGGAACTTCCATCAGCTAAATTAATTGTTGATAACAGTTTATGTTGTGAATATAAAATAATTGATGAAATGAAAGATGGTTGTGTGATTGCTGTCAAAAAGAATTCTCCTATTCTTTTTGAAATAAAGAGAGCTTTAGATATTTTAATAAAAGATGGGACTATTAAAAGATTGGAGCGGAAATGGCTAGGTGAGCTGGATTTGAGTAAAGAGAGGATGTTGGGATGATACTGTTTTAAGGAGTGCAATATGCAGGGTTGTTGTCATTCCAGATTTTAAATGCTTTGTCATCCAATGCTTTAGCGCGTGGGATCCTTTCATTCATTTTCAAATGCATCGCTGATTCCTGATGATAGGATACTACGCATTTTCATGCTAGGATGACAACACTGTTTTTTGTTAATATAACCCACAACAGGATCCTACGCCACTTCATGGATAGGATGACAATATGAGGTTGTTGTCATCCCAGTGCTTTAGCGCGTGGGATCCTTTTATTCATTTCCAAATATATAAAGTTGTTGTCATCCCAGTGTGGCACACACGTGGGATCCCTTCAGAACATTCCTCAGAGCTAGCAAGATCCTACGTTTAATAAATTAAACTAGGATGACAAAGTGCGCGATCAGGATGGTAACTATGATTCTTTTAGAAAAGATTTCTTTACAATAAAATCTATTACTAATTTCAATAAAATTAATCATTTAATTTTGATATTAAGAGTCTATTGGCCCATAATTTTCTTAATAACTAATTTATAAATAATATTTTAAAATCCTATTTATAAATTTATCTTTATTTTTGGAATTATTATGGTAGTTCATAATCCTGTTACTTTTCAGAGTAGTCATATGACAACAATAATCTATGTTGATGATGTGATGATTGATGATATTGTTGCTAAAGTTGAAGAAAAAATGAATGCAAAGAATATATTGAAGGAGAGATTTAGTATTGTGAATGTTTCCGAAAGAGATTTTAATGGTGATTATGATATAAGTTCTTTGTTGAAAGAGAATTGTGAGATGATAGCTATAGAATGCAGGGATTGTGGAATTACTATAGATGAGTTTTTTGAAGATCTTTGTTTTGCCTGGGGTTCTATTTGTTTGTAGTTTTAGATATTATGCGATATCTTGCTAGAAGTTGAATCTTTTAAGTCAATATTCTGAGGAATAGGGTCGCATATTTTATTTTCATTGCTGCGACAATTTTTTATACAAAGTCCAATTGCAAAACCTACAATTGTCATCATTACCAAAAAAAGAATCAAGCTTTTCCCTCCTTCTTTAGTAAGTTTAGTTATATCATCTCCATTTTTTATATTATTGTGCAATTCAGCTGATAATGGTATTAAAAACATAGCAGATGATGTGATTGAAAATGTTAAAAAGCAAAAGAGAGGGGTATTTTAATACTATTTAACACGCTATTTGTTCTTTGTAACAAAAATTTTCCTGTGTTTAGTAATTTATTAGTTATATTTTTTCCATTAAAATAAAATTAATATTTGTAATCATTTAGTGTGTAGTGCGCTTATAATTTTTTTATAAAGAATATGCATTGCAAATATTATTATGTTAATATAAATAACATAAAGCTTAATTGTTATTAAAATATTGTCAAGAGATTGAAATCAAAAGAAAAAGAGCTGTCATTCCAATGCTTTTTAACTTGTCATTCCAGTAAAGTGAAACGAAGAACTGAATCAATAGAGTCTTTTTCAAATGCAACGCATAATAGCTGATGAGATCCTATGGGATGAATCCCTAGGATGACAATACCTTTTACATTCCCAATTCTTGATAAGATCCTACGTTTAATAAATTAAACTAGGATGACAAAAGCATTTAATTTAAGATGATAATATAAAACTGCTGTCATCCCACTCATATAAGGACGTTGGATCCTGTTAGCTCTGAGAAATATCCTTTTGAAATTTCAAGCTTTATGATTTGGAATTCCAAATTTTAATATAAAGAGCCCATTGAATTCTTATTTAGAGCTTTGGATAGTCTGTCCAAAATATATCTTCTTCTTATTCCGAGATCTTTAAATTTTTCTCTCCAATATCTCATATTTTGTTTTATTGTTTCTTTTTTAATTATATTAGTGGAGTTGATAGTTATAATTATGGAATGATAATCTGCCTCATTGCTGTCTAATTCTTCATTGACGTCAAGTTCAAAAAAGTTATTAAATATATTCTTTATATTAGTTTTTAATAAACATTCATTATTGTTGTCATAATTGCTTGTCACCAATACTCCGTTTCCGTTTAAGCTAGCGTGAAGATTTTGTATAAAATTTTTTTCTTGGGAAAATCCTTTTTTTCCACTGCTCCCCTCAACAAGATCATTAATTATTAAATCATATTTTTTATTGTCATTAATAAATTTTACTGCATCTTCAATGTAGATTTTGGTTCTTTGATTTGGTTGATAATTGAAATATTTGATTGCAATATCTTTTACATTTGGATTAATTTCTACAATATCTAGTTCAGAATCTGGAAGAAGATTGTTTAGCGCGCGAGCGATTGTTCCTCCACCAAGACCAATGAGCAAGATTTTCAATGGATTTTTGATAAAATATAAACCAGCTAGCATTAGATGAAGATAAGAGAAAATAATATAGTTCTTATTACTAATCAGCATTTGAGTTTGTATCATTATATTAGTTTGTTCTTGGTACTGTTCTGGAGTACAGAATGCCAAATAGCGATTTTGATGTGTAATATTTTCAAAAACCATAGTATCACTATATTGATTTTTAGAATAGTGTAGTATTAGATCTTTCTCTATAGTAGGCTTGGAATTTATTTTTTCACTCTTTATCATGATAAGCTTTATATTTTAGAGGTATTGAGTTATTTTAGAGTTAGTTTTTCATTATCAAAAGCATGAAAAATTTTAATTTGGAAGTTTGTTTTGATCTTTCAATAGTTGAATTTTTAAAAAACTTCTCAACAAGATCAAAAACCCACTCACTCCAATCATTCCGCAGCCAATCCAAATCAGCATTACATATTTTTTAAAAAATATCTTTACCATGATCATATTTTTTTCTCCATCCACGCCCGTAACCAGCAGATAGATATCAGAGAAATGATGATAAAAGCTTGATGAATCAGGGAGTTGCATTTTTTCTATTTTATAAAATTTAACCTCTGGATAGGCGTTTCCAAGCTCTTGGTTTTTATGCCATATCGAGAAATTTGCTTTAATTCCAACAAAATCACTATTTTCTATTTTCTCAACTTTATTTAAAATCGCTCTATAATCATGAATTACAATCTCCTTATTGCCGTTAATATCCATAAGTTTTTCAGTACTTGCATCATTTAAAGTGCAGACAATCGCGCCCAGCATCATGATGCAAAGCCCAGAGTGTGCAAGGGCAGAAGGAAGATTTATTCCTTCTTTTCTTAAAATTTTCGTCACAATTTCAATGCAATAATTTACTATAATTAGATTTATAAGAAATATATTGGCTAGAGTCAGAGGATCGCTATTCGTTTTTAGAAAAAATGTAAATATCCCAGAGAATAGTATGGATATTACAGTATTTATGAGCAGTATTTTCTTATTCTTTTGATAAATATATGGAATTGCAGCAATCAAAATCAGAATTGGTAAAAATAGAATTGAGAAAGTTTTTCGATAAAAATCCTCTCCAATATTCACTATCTCTCCATGATAAACGTTCAAATAAATTGGTGCAACAATTGTCATAACAATCAACAAATATCCGCATGTCGTAAGGGAGGAGCCGTAAATTAAAATTTTATCTTTGATAGATTTAGTATCATTAATCTCATCATTATTCTGAGTATATTTATCAAAAAATGTGATGGATCCGATTCCGATGATAGAAAAAACTCCTAATAGAATCAAGAAATACCATCCTCTTTCGTTTGAAGTTGCAAATGCATGAATTGAAGTGACTATTCCTGATCTTACAATGAATGTTGCAAATAAACTAAAGATAAAAATTAAAACACCGTTTAGTTTCAAAAGAAATTGAATTAAATATGTTTTGTTTTTGATTAAAGTGAGGTGTATGAAGGTTAATCCAGCTAACCATGGTAAAAGTGAGACATTTTCTACTGGGTCCCAGGCCCAAAATCCTCCCCATCCCAATTCTCGATATGACCACCAGCTTCCCAATCCAATTCCTAAAGTTAAAAATGACCATGGAATTAAAATCCAGGTTTTTGACTCTCTTATCCATGAAAATGATTCTTTATTTTTTCTAAAAGCGCTTGCAACAATAATTGAAAAGCTTATCAAATTTCCCGCATATCCCAAATATAAAATTGGAGGATGGATGAGAAGGGCATAATCTTGCAAAAGAGGATTAAAGCCATTTCCTTCATTAGGTATTAAATTTGAACGTCTAAATGGATCAACTGTAATAAAGACAAATCCCTGTATAATCAATGAGAAAAAAGATTGAAAGTGGCATGTTGCAAAATCTTCTAAATTTTTTCTAGAGAAGTAATAAAATAAATTATATATAGCGAGAATGAATAACCAAAACAGCATAGAGCCTTCATGGCTCCCCCAAGCTGCACCAACTTTATAAACCAAAGGTTTCGCTGTGTGTGAGTTGATAAAAACACTATATAACGAGAAGTCAGAGTAGGCGAAGCACAAAATGAACATGAGAAATGAACAAATTAATAAACTGTTGATTAAAAACCCCGATGATTTGTGATATATCCCTAAAAATCTAGACTTTTCACTTACAAAAAAAGAACAAAAATAATAAATAAAATTCAAAAAAAAACTTAAGGAGAAAAATAAGCTGCCAATTGTCGCGATTAACATTGAAAAATTAATGATTTATATATTTTTATTATAATGGTGTAATGTTTGAGTGCAATGTGTAAAATTAATTTGTTTTATGTCGTCATTCCAATACCTTTTAACTTGTCATCCTAGTTGAACGAAGTGAAACGTGGGATCCCTGGAGTCATTTCCAAATACAATCCATTAATTCCTGATAAGATCCTAGTTTAATAACAAGTATTAAACTAGGATGACAAAAACCTGCTGAGATCCTATGGAGTGAATTTTCAGGATAACAT
Organism: Rickettsiales bacterium; assembly: GCA_044347385.1. Lineage (GTDB taxonomy): Bacteria > Pseudomonadota > Alphaproteobacteria > Rickettsiales > CAIPFW01 > CAIPFW01. The sequence goes on along the minus strand of JBIKUW010000037.1, from coordinate 1,171 downwards.
CCATATGCTAAATATCCTTTGCACACAATAAATATTGTATTTAGAGAAAGTAAATATATTTATTAGTACATTTATTAATAATTAATTATAATATATTTCCGCACTGCAGTGTATTTTTTTAAAAATAAAATGAATGATGTAGAGGATATAAATAAAGTTAGGAAATTTCTATTAGATGAGAAGAAAAAATTAGAATTCAGGAATGTAAAAAATAAATTATTGAAGGAAGAGTACAGAATAGTGAGTAAATTGTTGGATTTGATTGATAGTCAGAGTGATGAAATAAAGGATATAGCAATTGATTACAAAATTTCATTTATCTATGCTCGAAATGAAGGGAATGGTATAGTAAATAAGTCGCTGATTTTGTATGAAGTGTTGTTGAAAGATTTGTCTAATGATTTAGAAGCGATTAAAGATGATTGGTATTTGAAGGATGATTTTTGTCGTGCAATATATTTTCTGAAGGACAAAATTATTGATTATCAATTTGAGGAGAGTAGGAGAAGATCTGGAAATATAAATAATCCTAAAATCACCAAAAAGTCTAGAGATATGTTTGAGCGTGGTAAATATGAAAAAGATGATGTGGATCTTTATAAGTGTTACATAAAGTTTAAGAGAGCTGAGGTGAATGATAATTTCGAGGAGGATTTATTTTTAAAGCAGTTTAGTATTTTGAAAAAACCTTTGGATATTTTGCAGAATCAGCTTTCAAACCCTGATCTTGAATTATCTAACGATCAAAGGAATAGTATTAAAAATAAAATTGTCCATTATGTTCTTGTTCTAAAGAATGATGAAGAGTATTTTACTTTTAAAGATTCACTTAAAACTAAGAGTAATAAGGATTTTGAGCAGATTAAAGATGTTACGGAAAAGTATTTTGATGTCATGCAGAGTATAGGTTTCGAGATTCAAAATATTATTGATTTGGGTGTGAGTGATGAAATTTCACTTGAAGGGTATGTGATTGTGGGGAGTGGTGTTAGTAGATAATGATGTTTCGAAGAATAAGTGATGACAACACTATTTCTTTATTAAATTTAATTATTTTTCCTGCTTCCAGCCCATCAACTGCCTCCAATAAAATAAAAAACAAAGCAAAACCTTTATTCTCAGAGCAAAATGTCTATTAATTCGGTCTCAAACCCGTCGAATTCGGATTCAA
>JBIKUW010000035.1:0-11980 GCA_044347385.1 Rickettsiales bacterium | reverse complement strand
TTTATCCCAAAAATTAAATAGTGGTGAATTAAAAACGGTATTTTTGAAAACTTTTGCTAAGAAAAAAAATGCTGAATACAGAGAAAATCCGGGAGATGTTTTATTTGAAGATGAAATATTAGAAGCTTTAAAAGATAATTTTGACAAATCTTTTGCTTTTAATAAACAGAAGGACGAAGATAGGTTTATTTTACTTGACAGTAAGAACATGCAAAAGCACATTTTGTCAGATTTATTTGGTAGAATGAGCAGATGTATTTCAATTAGTACTAGAAAGTTTTTTGAAAAGGATTTTGCTGATTTATATAAGTCGATTAAAAGCGATCAGGATCATCCTATAAAAAATATATTTTTTAGAATTATTTTTGATTTGTCTCTATATTTTACTGTTAATTTTTTAAAACGTACAGACGATGTTTTTTCTGAATTGTATGAGAAATCTTTCAAAGATTTTGTTAGTTATTTAGATGATATAAGAGTTAATTGTTTTCAAGAGTTAGGAGTAGATGATTTTGAGCATTATGTCAAAAATTTGCTTGAATTTAAGGAGCTAAAACCTACAAAGAGATATGTTGTTAGATATAATGGTGGTTTTGATTCCCCAGGCAGTGGAAGGAAAAGTTTTTCTAGTAATTCTAACTCATCTAGTTTATCTAGTATTCCAGGGCAAATACAACAAGTTCATCAAATTATAGTGGAAAATTTAGATTTGTTGCGCGATGATCAGGGTAAGGAAGAAGTAGAGAAGGATGAAAATCAAAATATAAATACTGCTAGTAATGAAAATATGCCTCCAAATACACTCAATCGTTTAACTGGTATTTTTAGTGCATTGAAGGGGTCTATAGGGGCTGTAGGCCCTAAAATGGGAGGAGATAATTAATTAACTTCCTATGAAGTCTTTGTCATCCTAGCATGAAAGTGAAAGAGTCACTTTCCAATGTGACGGACATTCGAGAGATTCCATCTCTCAAACCCTTCAGGCAATACAAAAGCCCACTCCAAGGAACTGATTACTATTCAACAACTAAAGTTGTTGGTAATCCCTTGCGTAAGTCCACTGGACTTCCTCATCCATCATCTGAGATTACTCGGTGGCAAAGCCACACAGAGAAAGAGACGTATGATCCATACAGGAATTAGTAATGCATTAGAAAAAAGGCTGAAGGGATTTCACGTGTGTACCACACTGGGATGACAAGTTAAAAGTTTTTGTCATCCTAGTTCCGTACCTGTTAGGAACGTAGGATCTCATCAGGAAATTCCTAAAGACTTAAAGGATCCCACGCTCTGCGAGCTGGGATGACAATAGCTATAAGTATGGAATGACAAGTTAAAAAGCACTGGGATGACAATGACTCAAGTATGCTATGACAACAACTTAATTTAACATCAGTCTTATATTTTATGCTTTAATTTATTTATTATTAATTTTTAAACTTTACTATATGGTAATATTTAAATTTTTGATATGCTATATTGTTATGGATGATAAGATTAACAACAAAATGGGTTCAAAAAACTTTTTAAAAACGCTTTATACTGTTGTGATGAATTTTATTTCAGCGGTAGTGAATTTTTTCAGGAAGATGAAATTTAAAATTACAGGTCATAAGTATAAATTGTTTGATAAAGATAGTAATGTTAAAAGAGATGATGAAGATAGTTTAAAGGAGATGGTAGAGAATGAATTTGGTAATTTTGACTCTACGAAGAGATCTGATCGAATGGAGATGAAAAAGCTTTATTATACAAATGATGAAAGAAAGTTAATTGATGATACTTTGAAATATATTGATATCCTGATTAAGGATCGAGATCAAAATGATAAAATAAATAGTGTTGTTATTCCAGAATCAGAGCCAGAAAAATCTCAGGATGAAGAGAATCTTCAAAGATATATTGAAGAAAAAAATACGAAGTTAGCAGAAGTGTTGAAGAAGCACGGTTTTGACAATTATGGAGACTTTGTGATAAGGGCAAATGAAAACATAAGGAGGTTGGGCATCAAAACAGAAGCTGAGAATGGTATTTTATATCATGAGTTTGAAAAAATAAAAGATCGGTTACAAAGTATAAAAGAAAATAATTATAGACATCCAGAAGGTTTTCAGAATATTCTTAGAGATAGTAGAGGTGAGGCTTTTTATACGGGGCTATAAATAATTATCTACTTTTTTGTCAATAAATTGTTTAATTTGCCTAGCGGATGTTTGTTGTTTAAAGTTTTTGACATAATATTTGCATCTTCATAATTTAGATATATTTTTGTTGTCTCAATCGTTTCATGTCCAAGAAAAGATTTGATGAGAGCAATATTATTTTGTTTATCATTTCTTTTACTGAGTAGAAGGTGGACGGCGATAGAATGCCTAAAGACATGAGGAGAGATTTTCTCTGGATCTATGTTGTTCGATAGAGCGAGCTTCTTTAGTATATGATAGACTTTGTGTCGAGAGATCGGCAGATATCTTATTTTTGAAATATCTAAATTAATTGAAATATGGCGCGCATTGAACAAAAAATCCTTAGCATTTTTGATTCTCATCCAGTCATCGCTGCTAAATTTTTCTTTTAAAAATTTCAAAATCACATTTTGTGCTTTGTGGTTTAGGAAAATGATTCTTTCTTTTTTATTTTTTCCAGGAATGACAACCTCATTCAAAATTTTTCCAGTGTTGTCAAAAATTTGATTTATTTTTAGAGATAAGGCTTCTGAAATTCTTGCACCTGTTGAATACAAAACTTCTATAAGTGATTCCATCATCAACCATTCAAATTTCTTCGATGGATTTAAGCTTTGCTTTGCTTTACATCCATCAAGAAGGGAATCTATTTCAGATTTTGAAAGCATTTTTGGTGGGGATTGTTTGATTTTTCCAAATTGAAAGTTCATCATTAGTTTCGGCATCGTGGTGATGTTTTTTTCCTCAAAGAGAAATCTATAAAATATTCGAATAGAGCTTATTTTTCTTAAAAGAGATGCATAAGATAGCTTTGAACCATTTCTTGATCGAGCATTTGAAATGAAATTTTGAAATTTTTCATCAGGATTATTTTTGAGATCATCGTTGTTATTAATTTTCTGAAATTGCTTTAAATCATTTTTATATGCTAGTATTGTGTTTTGACTGCAGCCATCAATGTGAAGAAAACTAATAAATTTTTCTATAAGTTTACTGTTTTCATTAGAAATATTGTTAGTAATGCTCTTTTCATCAGAATATTTCATTGCTTTGTGATAAAATTGAAACTATAATTGCAAATATCAGTATAAGATAAAACCTATGATTGATAAATACAATGATGATAATATATTTGCTAAAATAATTCGTAACGAAATTCCTAGCGAGAAGATATATGAGGATAATGATATTTTGATAATAAAGGATGCCTTTCCAGATAAAAATTGGACAACTCATCTTTTGTGTATTACTAAAATAAAGTATGTGAACTATTCTGATTTTATAAATCATGGATATAGTCACACGATTTTATCTTTTTTTAAGAAGATAGATGATATTGCGAAAAAAATTGGAATTGATCATTATCAACTATTGACCAACAATGGAGTGAGATCTGGTCAAGAGATAATGCATTTTCATGTTCATATCAAAAGTCAGGAGAAGATCAAAATTCAGAAAGATGAATTCGAGTAGTGTAAGAAATTCAAAGTTGTATTTAATTATAGATTTTCAACTAAACAATTAATACCTTTACTATATTAGTCCAATTAATTATAATAAGTATTAATTTTTTACATTAAATGAAGAGATGGTTAACGCGGTAAACTTACAAAATGACTTAAATGTGTTGTCAAGCTCAAGTTTTGAGAATGGTGATTTTATTTTCACAGATCTTGATAAAGACCGTGTAAAAAATGCAGTTATTTCTACTTATTTTGTTCCAAATGGTTTTTTTCGTGGAAACAAGTATAGTAGTGATGAGGATTTTGGCTCAGAATTTGCAAATGATGGAGAGTTTGATTATCGCACAGCTTTTAAGTTGATAAGTGGAGGTGGCATTAGAATCAATCGGAATAAAAGTGGAAAAGAGATTTTTAAAGAAAATAATTGGACATTGGTTCAAGAGTATGAAATTCACGATAGTATAGTAGTAAATGAAGATAGGGTTCGCGGCTCAAAAGCTTTTAATCTAAAGCCGCTGTTTGAAAACGATGAAGATTACGAGCAGATTATCCATAATAGGATTGCTACTGATGGTTGTTTTGTGGAAGAGAACGTATACATTGACGATAGGGTGATTTATACGCATCTTCACAAGAATTTATCACAGCCCTCAAATGGTCATGCAGATGAAGTTTATTTCAATAGATTTAAAGTGTTGCTAGAAGATCTCAGAGCAGATATAGAAATAATAATAACTAGGGGATTAAATATATCAAATGCGAATGTAAATACAAAAACTGTTTTGAAGAATAGAGGGATATTAATCGATGAAATATTGAGTGATATTTTTCTGAGTCTTGATTTCAGGCAATTGAAGAAAATGGAAGTGCAAGATGTTGATTATATGAGTTCAAAAGAAGTTAGCTCTCGTGCTTTCGAAATGAGTGACTTGATCAAAATGGATGATGAAGAGAGATTTCTCATGGAAATTATTGATAAAATTTATAAAAAAAAGATTTATAATGAGGTAAATAAGTTTAGTGGTGAAGAAAGTAGAGAGTTAGGAGATAGTGGTGTAGAGGAAGATTTAGGAGAAAGTGATGCAGAAGAAGATTTAGACTTAGAATTGGAAAATATCGAGGATTTCCTCAAATCAATGGATAACATAATGCCAGGACATAAGGTTATTAACCATAATGGAGAGAAGAAAAAAGTTACTAAGGAAACAATTATCGATGAATTTGAAAGAAATAATTCACAATATTTTTTTAGTATACTGTTTGAACTACAAAAGAGGGCAAGAGGCGAAAATAATGTTGAAGAAAATACCAATTCCAAAAATCCTTTTATTGATTTAGATAATTCACTTGATAATCCATTTGATAATTTTTCCCAGATTGATCAATTTATGAATGAATTTGAAAAGAAATTGATAGATAAAGTTGAGAAATCAAACATAGAATTTTTCGATGATTTGGTACTTATTTTGAACAATGAGATAGATAAATTAAAATATGAAAATGACAATGACGGAATTTACGAAACTAAACCTTCCTTATCAAAAGAACTTATCATAGGTATTTTGCGGGAAATGATGCAAAGGAATAATGAATCCATCTCACAATATCAGGAAAGATTAATAGAGATTTTGGAAAAATGTGAGTATTATTTCCTTAAAATGCTTGATAATTTTGCAATTGCTGATAGTGAATATGGAACGCGTAGAAGTAATATAGGATATAATATAAATAATCAAATTTTTAGTATATTAATTCTTTATATCAAAAAGAAGATGGAGCAAAATGATTCTCTATCTAAGAGAGAGCTAGAGATTAAAACTCCAAGAAACTATTTTGATGAAGGGTTTCAAAAGCTAGAATCAATTTTTAACACACTAAAGTCAAGTCCTGATGGAGTAAAGGCATTTGACAACATATCAATGGAAAACGCTAGAAATTTGAAATCCGTATTAAAGGAGATAGTTAAGATATTGAATGCTGAAAGCGCAGAAGTTAAAGAAGCAAAGGCTAGAATAACAATTTGTGAATCTAGAATAGCAGAATGCAAAAGTTTTCTTAAAGAAAAATACGCTAAATATTGCCAGGTATATAAGGAGAAATCGAAATTATATTTCATAGCTTTAAAGAAAGCAATGAAATCAAAGGTGGGGTGGTATAGAGGATGTGAAAAAGATGTTAGAAGGCAGAGAGTAATGGAGGAAGAGCTCAAAAATCTGATGTTTGATATAGAGGAGATGAGGTATATTTCGCGTAAATTATCAATTGAGGTTGGTGTTTTGAAAAGAGCGATTGATGATTGTGAGAATGAAACAAAATTGTGTCGAGATGTTTTAGAAAAGATAGTTGATCTAATTTCTACTTTTGCTTTGGGATTGAATAGAAGTGCCAAATTTAGAACATTTAAAGATTTTGATGAAAAAGTTATATGTGAGATTAAAGAAAATTTGCCAATGATTCAGTATTGTTTATCTAGAATTTGGTGCAATGAGATTAATTTTAAATTTCAAAAATTTACTTTAGTGCATGAGGATCTGACTGTAAAAACAGAAAAGAAGTTTTCGTGTTATGCGAATATGTTGCTTCATGACGGAGAAACTCACAAGGTGAATCACAAAGCCATAGTGGAAATCAAACATGATTCATTCCGCATAAAGCATGGATGTGTGTTTTTTCCATGTAATTTATATGTGATGGTTGTAAATGTTTTGTTTCAACATAATGTTATTACATCTGAGCAGCATTATGAAATGTTGAGCAGTAATAGAGAAATTAGAAGGAATGTTTTAGAAAATACATTGCGTTCAAATCAATCACAAAGTATTCCAGATGAGTTTAGTTTAGTGAGTACTATACCTTCTATCAGATCTATTAGATCTGCAAAAAACTTATAAAAAGGGTTTTGTAGAGGTCAATTGTTTGAATGGACTTTGTGTAATATTGAATGATTTATTAATGTGTATAAGGCAGATATTTTCATTGATGATTGCGAATGGAGAGAATGCAATTTATAATATAAAAAATTAATTTGTTTATTATGCTTTCTTTTTTAAAAACTTGTACAAGAAGTGGGGATTGTAGGTGGTTTCCTGAGCTATTTCCTATTAATAAAACGACTCCATATCAGATTGATACCGCGAGAGTAATATATTCAACGAGTTTTAGAAAACTTGAATATAAAACTCAGGTTTTTTTTAATAATGAGGGTGATTATTATAGAACAAGATTAACTCATACTTTGGAAGTTGCTCAAATCTCAAAAATTATCACAAGAATTCTTGGATTGGATTCAGATTTGGCAGAGGCCATTGCATTGACTCATGATCTTGGTCATACGCCATTTGGTCATTCTGGTGAAGATGGGTTAAATTATGCTTTGAGTCAGCACAACTATCCAAAATTTAATCATAACATTCAATCAATTAGAACGGTTGATTTGCTGGATAAAAGATACTGTGATTTTGATGGTTTGAATTTAACTTTTGATACGATAGAGGGGATTGTAAAGCATAATGGCCCAATAAAAGATAATCAAAATAAATATTTGAATGATTTATCTCAGAGATACAGTATTGATTTAGGGAAAATCGGTTCGCTTGAAGCTCAAATTGCATCAATTGCAGATGATATAGCATATACGAACCATGATATTGAAGATGGATACAGAGCAAAGATTTTGACATTTGATGGTTTGAGGGAATTGCCAATCATAGGCAATTTTATAGAGTTGAAATTGATTGAACATGAAAATTCTCAGACTCAAAAAATGATAATATACGAGGCTATCAACTCTTCAATAGATTTTATGATTGATGATGTGATAAATAATATTCAAAAAGCAGTAAAGGCTAACAATATTAGATCATTAGATGACTTTTATAGATACAATAAAACGATTGCACGCTTTTCTGACGATGTTTATCAACAATGCAAAATCATTAGAGAATATCTTTTTAAAAATTTGTACAACAATTCAAATATGGCCTTGAAGAGATATAAAATGAGAAATATAGTTGTGAATCTATTTAATTTTTATATTGAGAATCAAAATTGTTTACCACAAGAATGGCAAAACAGACTTAATATGAATGAGGAAAATCATGTGATTGTTTGTGACTTCATAGCTGGTATGACTGATAGATACGCTTTGAGTATGTATAAGGAAATATTTGGTTGATTAGTGAGACAAATTTCTATCTAAACCTTTGTTAGTTTTGTTTAATTTTTCCCGCTCTACAAAGCTATTTGTTGTTTTGTTATTCTCATTTTTTTCTGCAGGGGGAATTTTGTTGTTTTGATTTTGCAAGAAGATGTTTTTTGCCTTTTCTATTCCGCTATGTAATTGAATATTATTGATACTGATATTGTGTACTTCTATAGGTGTTTTATGTAATTTATGTAGTATGTTATTTTCACTCTGTGTTTTGATTATGTTAAAGTTGTCTTTTTCTGTGGCAAGTTTGTTTAAAGCGCTATCACTTTTGCTTTCGGGAATTTTTCCATAAATCTCTTCTTTTACTTTATTTTCTGCTATTCCAGTAAGAACTTCGCGAGGGATTTTTCGAACATCAGGATTTTTGAGAGCAATTTTTGATGCATTGATAATTTTTCTTCCAAGGTTTGCAAATTTTCCACTGTTATGCATTTTTATTTGTAATATAACTTAATATTTTAATATTAGTAAAAAATTTTTAATTATTTATTAATATATTGATAAGAGAAGAAAATCTTTATTCTGCAATTTAAAGTAGAAATTTCATATATCGCAGCTCTTAATAGTGTTAACTTGTTTTCAATAAATGCATCATAGAATTATTACAAAATATTTTTAGGTTTTTCATGCCAACAACATCTCGTTACATTTTAGAATTAAACGGAACTCCTTCTGTTTCTTCAACTAATAATTCTGTAGTAAATATTCCAGGAATTGCTGGAGCTGGAAGTAATGTTGCAATTGATTTAGATACTTTGGGGACTACTGTTGTTAGTAATACTGAAAGTTGTATTTTTAATGTTTATGGAGATAGTAATACAGGTAGCGTTATATCTGGTTCGCAATCACAGGCTAATCTTCATGTTTGTTTTAGTAATGATATTGTAAATGGGAATGATTATCTTGGATATGTATTAAATTCTAATAACTTATCAAGTTCTTTATATATTGCTTCAAATTCTGTTTATAATGCTGGTGGTGGAATTAATGGTGGAACTGGATATTGTGCTATAACAATACCAGGGTATTCATGCAACTCAATTGATTTCAGTATTCCTATTGGGAATACTGGAGGAAGGGCAGATCTCTTAGATTCTTCAAGCAATCCCATCACTCCTACCTCTGGATCTACAACAATTACAGATACCACAACTGCAACGCAAGGCATCACTTTCACATGCGGTACTGATTCATCGATCAACTATTCTTACAATAACTTCGATGTAACTCTTCAAAATAATTGTACGAATCATGGAAAGTCATTTTTAGTATTTACTCCACAAGGTTCTGCTACTGGAACTCAATCTTTGGGTAATTCCGTGAATACAGATGGTTCTATCAATCTTGCATTTAATATTACTGATATTCAAAATCAGAATGGTGATTTCTATATAGAACCTGTTTGTGATGTTGATGGTTCCGGAAGACCTGTGTTAATGACTGTATGTGATAATACTATATTGAGTTAATATTTATAATATTTAATTTGTCATTCTAATGATGAATTGTCATCCTAGCCACGTACTTGTTAGTGGCGTATGGATCTCAGCAGAACATTTCTCAAGCCTCAAAGGATCCCACGTGCTAAAGCACTGGGATGACATTAATGTTCTGTCATCCCAGTTTAAAGTTTTTGTCATCTCAGACTGCGTAGTAGGCGTGAGATCCAATCAGTAATTAGAAATGCATTCGAAAGAAACTGATGGGATTTCACGGCGCTGACAAGCTTGCGCCTGGAATGACATTATAACGGCCTTGTCATCCTAGGGATTTATCCCGTAGGATCTCGTCAGGAAATTCCTAAAGACTCAAAGGATACTACGTGTGTACCACACTGGGATGACATCAGAACATTTCTAATGCTTGAAAGGATCCCACGTTTCACTTTGTTCAACTGGGATGACAAAAACTTAATTCTGGAATTTTACCACCACACACCAAAACATTTTACCATTGATTCCTCCTTCCATTTATTATCGCCATATGTTACAATTATTAAATAATAAATAATAAAAAATCTTCGTGAAATTTTTCAATATTTCAAAGTTTGATATACCAAATATCTTGACAATAGGGCGTTTGCTGTCGGCTCCCCTTTTTGTCATTATATTTTATTTCAATAATGATTTGATGAAGATTTTTTCTGGTCTGATTTTTATTTTTGCTGGAATAACTGATTTTTTAGATGGATATTTAGCTCGTTATTGGAAAGCTCACTCAATGCTTGGAAGAATTTTAGATCCGATTGCTGACAAACTGATTGTTGTCGCTGCGATTGTGATGTTGATTTTTCATAATAAGATAGAGGGGTTGAATATTTTTGCTGCAATGGCAATTTTATTGCGTGAAGTTATTATTTCTGGATTAAGGGAAGCTCTTAGCAGTTTGAAATTTGATCTGCAAGTGAGTAATATTGGAAAAATCAAAACAGCTTTGCAAATATTATCAATAGTGTTTCTAATTTTTGGTGACGTTGAAATTTTTGCAAAACTGTTTTCAAATTTTAATTATATTGAAATGATAGGACTTCAGATTTTCTGGATTTCAGCAATTCTTTCAATATATTCTGGTATTGAATATGTTCAAAAGTCGATTAAATTTCTGAAGAAGATAAATTAGTTATTTTAATATATAAGTAGAAGATTGATTTTATGTCCTATAAAAAAGAAATATATAAATTAAGATTGAAATATGGCGCATATGTCTTACTCGCAACATTTATAGTTTGTCTTGTCGCTGCGATTTATGCCATGCTCGATGCTAGATATAATTTTTCAAAATCTTTAGCATTTGGATTTGAAAAACAGATCATGGGAGATCATAGATTAATTTTTCCATCAATGACAACGACGGTTTTCTCTTCATGTGTGATTTTTTTGGCATTAGTGATTGGTTGGATTTTATCTTATCAAATTTATCATAAGTATAGATATAAAGTTGAGTTTTATGATCAAAAAGCAATTAATGATAAATATGGATCATGGGATAATGATAAAAAGGAGAAGTTAGTCAAAAAGCTTACTAAAAAAAGCAAAAAATTAGGAGAGGAATTTGATGAGAGAGAATTCTCCTTTGATGGTCCAAAGAAAAAAAGAATATCAAAGAAGAAGTTTTTGATTGGTGCTGCAATAATTTTAGGGCATAATTTAGTATGCTTCATGATTGATCAATTGAACATAGCTTTTGAGAAGGCTCTCTCAGAAAAGATAGATTCATTTTTTTGGGTTGCCTATGGTGCAATTCTTTTGATTGTCTTTTTTGTAAATACTATCGATCTTGTTCAAGCAAATGCGATTTCTGGAACTCTAGCGCTAAAAGATGTTAAAGAGAAAATTGAAATTAAGAAAATTGAAAATGAAGAGAATGAAATTAAGAAAAAGAAAGATTGGAAATTAATTGCTAAAAAGAATCTCGCAAAGTATGGTGTTTTCGCTGGGATATCTTTTATAGTGGTTGTAGCATCGGTTGGTTGGGCATCTCTTTCTAAAAATTTTGATTGGATTAATTTTGATCTACCGCCAATAATGATTGGTGAAAATCAAATAAATTGGTTCACGAATCAGCAAAATACTTTCTTTTTGATTTTTACTCCGATTTTTTTATTTACCATTGCATATAATTTTGCCCTCGAACCCATAGATAAAATGTTTGATGTTGACAAGAATAGAAATAAGAAGAGGGAGGAGAATATTAGTTTGATAACATCTGATTCTATTTCTTTAGAATCAGAAAATGAGAATGAGAAGGCTAAAAAGAAAAATTGTTGTGATGGGCAAAAGGCCAAAGAAATTAGTTTTTCCATTTTGAAAACTACTGCATTGTCTCTTTTGAGTGCTGTATCAATTGATATTTCAGTGAGTGTTGCAAATTCAATGCAAGAATTGAGAGTTGAAAATGGGGCCTACGCTCTTTGTGTGTTAATACTTCTTGCTGTAAATGTTTTAACAGCATATTGTGCTGCAAAGCAGTATATTGATTCTCCTAAGAGGAATTTTAAAAAGTTGGAATATGTTGATAGTGAGCTTTTTAACGAAGAGAGGAGACCTTCAGGGCCAATATATCATGGTACGTAAAAATTGTCATCCTAGCCACACGTACCTGTTAGTGGCGTATGATCTTAT
>JBIKUW010000118.1:0-3106 GCA_044347385.1 Rickettsiales bacterium | reverse complement strand
GTGCAAGTTTAGAGAGAGATAGAGAGGAGGGTAGATCTGGTGGTGGGTCTATGGGGCAAGATATTGCAAGAAGTAACAGGAGTAATACAACAACGCAAGAAATGCTGGCAATAGGAGATTTTGATAATGATCGAGGTTCTCAAAGTTTGCATGCAAAGCCTGGTAGTATGACTAGTGATGTTAAAGATAATCAGAAAGATATGCAAAATCTTTTTTCAGAGAAGAAGAAGGTGAGATTTGAAATCGATGAGCGTGGTACTAGTGCTCCAGTATCTCCAGAAGTAGAAAACACTCCTAGTTATAGAAGTAATGATTCTAATCAAGATCGTAATGATAAGAAATATGTAATTAAGACTGGGAATTCACTTCAAAAAGATCTTATAAAAGCTGGTGCTTTTTCTATTAATAGATCTGATGAGCAAAATCCAAAATGGCATAAAGCGCATTATGGAGAGACGCCAATTGCTCATGGTCAGATGGGCCACACTCCAAAAGGTCTTGTCATGCCGAAAAAAGATGATAGGGATAAATTTATAGTTGAGAAAAATGGCAATAAAATTGATATTGCTGTGCGAGAAGACATAGATATGGCTGTGAAGTTTAATAAGATTCATGGCAAAGTTGAGAAAAATGGCTCTTCTGTTACCAATGTCCAATTTGATAAATATCCAGAGCAATCAGTTACTCAAGAAATTAGAGGTAAGGATGTTGAAGTGAATATGAGAGGCGAGGATATGAAGTTTAACTTTGATGCCGCAGGAAGAACTTTTACTCGTCCCGGTGGATTTAAAGATAAGCCATATGTTACAGTTGATTCAGAGGGAAATCCAAAAATTCATGTTCATGATAAGAAAGATTTAGAGACATTGCTTGATGTGTACAAGAATTTTAAAATTAATGGCATTGCTATGGGAGATATTGCCATGAAAAAAGATGGCGTTCAATTTAATGAAGAAATAAAACAACAAGCTTTCAAAGTTCCTGCAAGTAGTGTTGGTGTTAACAGAGAAAATATAGCAGATAAGATAAAAGAAGATACTGGTATTGGCCCACCAAGAAATGAGAAGATTGCTAAGGATGTCAGCGAAGTTGTTCCTAGTCTTAGTTCTGCTACTAAACCAATTGATGTTGTAGATATAGGCGCGAGTAAGCCATCTGCCACAATTTCAGTTGATAATACAAGAGATGGTGCGCGTATTGGTGGTTAAAATATGATATTGTAAATAGAATGTAAAATTTTTTAATAGATTTTCTAAATATAAATTAAAAAGTTATACATGGCTATTGTGTTTTACTGTTAATATATGTAGAATCTGAGATTATTTTATACTTTCATTTTGATGCAGTTTAATTATTTACATCTCTTCCTTGATTCTAATATAGTAGTTCAAATAGTTATAGTGCTTCTAATTTATTATTCTTTTTCATCATGGTCCATAATTATAGAGAAGTTTCTAATTTTATCTCCACAGATGAAGAAGTTAAAAAAATTTGAGTCTTTTTATATTAAAAATCGTGGTACTAATGAGCAGACAATGAAGAATCTTGTTTCAGTTGGAGATAATTACGCAAATTTGATAACTTATAATAGTTTTAGAAAGATGAGAGATTTTGTTATTACTCATAATGATCAGGAGTATAGTGTTGATGAATTAAGGAATCTAGCTGAGCAGAATTTTAATGTTAAAATGAAAGTTTTAGAAAATAAGCTTGATAAGCTTGGTACGATAGCTACTGCAACCCCATTTATAGGTTTAGTTGGTACAGTTTTTGGAATTATAAATAGTTTTCAGTCTATAGGTGAAACAAAGAGTATAAGTTTAACAGTTATAGCGCCTGGAATTGCAGAAGCTTTATTTACAACAGCTTTAGGTTTTGTTGTAGCAATACCAGCGATGATTTTCTATAATAAATTTATTAATCATATTGATAGAATTTATAATTCGTCAGAAAGTTTTTTTAATGATGTTTCTGTAATTATTGCTAATATTCTTTCTAAGAAAAAATAGAGGTCTGAAATGGGAGCAAATTTAATGAATAGGCGTTCTGCTCGTAGGCGTTCTAATAGTTTTAATTCGATAAATGTTACGCCTTTACTAGATGTACTGTTAGTATTGTTAATCATTTTCATGATGACTGCACAAATGGTTCATAACGATGTTGATTTGAATCTACCTCAGGTTTCTCATAGTGGAAGCCCAAGAGCATCGATTCAGGATGACATGAAGGTGTATATCAATGCTAAGCAAGAAATTTCAATTGGCGATGATAAAGTTGAAAATTTAGATGTTTATTTAGCATCAATTGATGAAAAAACAAGAGCTGAAAGTGTAGTTGTAATCGGAGATTTGACAGTTCCATATCAAAAATTAATTGAAGTTTTAGTGTCTTTGAATAATTTTGGTTTTACAAAGGTTAAAATGGCATATGACAAAAAATAGTCATAGTGATTTTAAATCGCAATTTAGTATTTCAA
The DNA here is from genome assembly GCA_044347385.1 of Rickettsiales bacterium. GTDB lineage: Bacteria > Pseudomonadota > Alphaproteobacteria > Rickettsiales > CAIPFW01 > CAIPFW01. Next base: position 630 of record JBIKUW010000118.1, on the reverse strand, counting down.
CAATATTATCAATTATAATTCATGTGATTCTTTTTTCGTTAATATATTATTCTGTTACGGAAGATGATTTAAAAAAAGATAGCGAAAATTTTGAAATCATAGATGCTGACATTATAGGATTGGTTAATCAATCAAAATCAGAGAAAAATCAAATTAAGGAAACATCTATTGTTGCTAGTAAATCTGAAGATCTAGCGCATGATGTAGAAAATGAGGATAAGAAAGAGGTAATAAAGGAGGAGAAAAAAGAAGAAGTGAAAAAAATCCCAGAGGATGTTGAAGAAAAGAAGGAGGTTGTTGAAAAAGAAGAGACAAAGAAAATCGAGGAGCAAAAATTAGAGAAAGATTTAGTAAAAGAGGAAGAGAAAAGAATTGAAGATGTAAAGAAAGATGAGATAAGTCATGTTAAGGAAGAAATTAAAGAAGAAAGAGTTATTGAGGAACAAAAGAAGATAGAAGAAAAGAAGGTTGAGGTAAAAGAGAATCAAATAACAAAAGAAGAATCAAAAAAGATTAATGATGCGATAAAAAAAATCGAGGAAAAAGAGAGAGCTGTTCAGAAAGAAAAAAAAGAGCTTGATGATTTGAAGAAATCTCTCAATAAAGCGAATAAGGTTTTAAATAATATTG
>JBIKUW010000117.1:0-3223 GCA_044347385.1 Rickettsiales bacterium | reverse complement strand
ACAATGGATTTTTGCGAATTGTAACATATCTTCCAGTTCATGTCTAGACCTTGTTTTTGAATAAATTAAGTTAATGATGTCATTTTTAATAAATTTCTGCAATTCATTTGGAAAATTAAAGATCAGAACTATGATATAGCAAAAAATTTCATCATAACGATTGATCTCATTCTTCAAATTTTTTTTATTATTTTTATTCTCTCGATTAATATTTATATATTGTTCTATTGGTTTTTTAGTTTTGTTATTTTGAAAAATCAATGGTTCATTTAAAATATTTGATTTTGTGATAGCAAAGGACATTTCATTCTCAAACTTTCCTTTAAAAAAACGAGCATATTCCTCTTTCACAATTGAATCTTTGATGGTTTTTAGATAGGAAATTAAAGTTTTTTTCATGCCAGCAATTGAATCTGGATCCATTCTTTTTTTATATTTTTTGTGAATGGATTGAAAAAGGTTTTCAGCCAGAGCTGTTGAATTTTCAAGATTATATTTTAGTTCTTCGGTTTTATTTTCTCGAATCATTTGATCTGGATCGGACCCTTCAGGTAAATATGAAAAAAATAAAAATTTTCCTGCTTTGATAATTGGCAAACCTCTTTCTAAAGTCATAAAGCTAGCTTTCTCTCCAGCAAGATCACCATCAAAACAACACTTAATATTATCAGTTATTCCCCATAAATACTGAAGTTGAAATTCACTCACTGCAGTTCCTAAAGGAGCAATAACATTTTTAATGTTGGCATTGTACATCGACAAAACATCCAAGTACCCTTCAACAATAATAACAGAATCTGTTTCTTTCATATATTGACGAGCAAAATTTTCACCATAGAGATTTTCGTTTTTCTTAAAGATCAAAGAATCGCCACAGTTAATATATTTTGGAACTTTTCTATCCTGAGAGTTATTTTGACTTTCATTCTCTGGTAAAATCCTTCCACCAAAGGCAATCACTCTTCCAAATTTATCAAAAATTGGGAAAATCACCCTTCCATGAAGAATATTGAAAAAATTTTGCTCTTGCCTTCCAAAACCTTTTTTAAATAATCCAGAATCTAAAAGAAGATTGATATTATTTGAATATTTTCTTCTCAGTTTATCAATTAATTCATTATTTGAATCCTCAGGGGAAAAACCCAATCTGAATTTTTTAATCGTCTCAAAAGATAGACTTCGATCTTTCAAATAATCCGTCACTTTATTTGAAAATTTCAATTTAGATTCAAAAAAAATACAAACATCTTCTAAAATATCGTAAAGAATCTCTTTTTTTTCTTTTGATTGATCAGAATTTCTTAATAAATTATAATCATCTTCAATTTTTATTCCAACCGTGCTAGCAACAAATTTTACAGCTTCAAGAAATGAAAAATTTCTTATTTCTTGGGTTAATGCAAAAATATCACCTGCTTTATGACAACCATAACAATAATAAAAGTTTTTTTCATCATTAAAATGAAGTGAGGGACTTTTTTCGTGATGTAAATGACAACACATTGTTTTATTTTTTGTAACTTTGCAACCGAGCTCTCTACTTGCAAATTCAGATATGGCTATTCGTGACTTTATATCTTGTAGGTCTATTTTTTCTTTTTTGTTATATGTGGTCACTGAGTTTTTTTTGTTTTTTTGGTTTAATTTATTAATTATTATAACTTATAGTGTTTTAAAGTCAATGAGGTGTTTTTATTGTATTTTGTTTGTTAAGTGTTATTGTAATGATATTTGGTTAGAAAACGATTATGTAATAATTGTTATTATATAATCGTTTATTCTTTATTCCTGTAAACTCCTAACTAAATCCACATATTGCTTTCTCTTTCTATTCCATCTTTCTATTTCATCAACTGTTGTTTTACCTGACACAACAGTAAATTTGGATATTTTATCGTATAAAAAAGATAATTCTTCTATTTGATCTTCTGTGAGTTTTCCACTTAATTTCAATTCTTCTGCTTTTTGAACAGCTGCATCATACTCTTTTTGTAAATCTACTTTTGGTTGATTATCTTTTGTTTTTGCTTCAACTTTCTTTAATGATTGAATTTTTACTCCTTTCGTTTCCATTCTCACTCACCAATATTAATTTTTATAATCTTAGATTAGATTCTTTTTTGTTGAGTTGGAAGCAAATTATTATTTTTATTTTGAAAAAAATATCTCAAGAGATTCCTAAGTTTAATAAAGTAATTGTCATCCCAGTGATTTAGCACGTGGGATCCTTTAAGTCATTTCCAAATACATTACTAATCCCTGACAAGATCCTACGCCACTAACAGGTACGTGGCTAGGATGACAAAAACTTTGAACAAGGGTAACAATATTTTTTAGAATGAAATTTTTACACCATCTCTCATCAAATCTTCTTTGATATTCCAATGGCAATCTTACATCCAATTTTTACGGCACAACCAAAAATTTTATTTAATCCTTTTCTCAGAGGTTTCTGATACAAAGAAAGATTGTACTTAATCGCATGATCCTTATGCTCAACTTCCTCTTGACGAAATTGCTCTATTTTTTCCATTAATTCGGCATTCTTACTTGTTTCTTCTTCATTTTTACAATTACTATCCCAACTTTTGTTGCAAACATTATCATTTAAATATTGAATCTGATCCTGATAATGCTTATCAATCACCTCTTCCACTGATTCTGTGCATGTCATAGCAAAATCATCACCTAGTTTCGCACTTATGTATCCCAAACCATATCCGATTACATGCCAAAAAGGTAAAAACACAGTTGATAGAACCTCTTCCTCTACAAGCTTTTTATTAAAATACTTAAGATGATTAATCTCCTGCTGTTTCATATATTCAATCTCGGGGAGAATATCAAACATATCTTTTTTTGCAAAACTTTTTAACTGACCATGATATATTCTCACTGCCCCATATTCTCCCGCATGATTTACTCGAATCATTTCTTGTATTTTTTTTCTCATATATATATTTTTATGATTTATATTTTAGCTTCTAGATTTTATCATAAAATTTTATATATGAGTTTTGTTTTTAATGTTAAAGAAATATAACGATTATGTAATAATATTAATTATTATATGTATATTTTTACTATGAACTACTCTTCTCTTTATCTATAAGACTTTGAACTAGTGCAATATATTGTTTTTTAGCTTCATCCTGAGGCATACCTTTTTTGCCATTCCAAGCATCCCATTTTGATCTAGCTTCAAATTGAACAGCCCATGGCT
>JBIKUW010000032.1:0-12485 GCA_044347385.1 Rickettsiales bacterium | reverse complement strand
GAAGACATTATCAAACCTGGAAACAACAAAATAACAACAATAAAACAAGTATTATTCCAAAACGATAAAACAAGGTCAATATTTGCAAAATTAAAAATTAATGAAAAATTTTTCGTTATAAAAAAAAATTCAGAGAATAATGATAACGAAAAGAAAGACGAAAATAGCGATATTTTAGAAATTTTTGAAGTAGTAGCAAAAAATCTTAGCAAGAATTTGAATATTAAAGATCACTTAAAAGAACTAGATGCTGATAATTTTAGCTCTGATTTAAATAACAAAGACAATAAAAGTAAAAATTTATCTGTTACTAAAATTACGCAAATAAAATTAAATAATGCAAAGATTTCTGGTATTGAAAAAGAAAATAACTCTTTAGCCATCTCTTGTATCTTGTCAAATAATAACTCAATAGAAATTAACGATATAACAAAAAAAGATGATTCAAAGAAAATTTCCATTGAGAACAACCAATTATCAATATCAAGTGATGGAAGTGTAAAAATTACTTTCAACTTTGATGAAGACAGCAAATCCCAATAAAACTTTTATAAAAACATAATAATTAATATAGGTAAAAAAATGAAAATAATAGTTCCTTTTGACAAAATTTTTGGTAAGTTTTATTTTTATGAAAAAAATAAAAATCTATTCATAAAATTAAAGTATGAAAATCAAATATATATAATTAAAAAAAGATCAGAAGCAAATAAAAAACACGAAGGTAAAAACTTTGATGAAATTCAATTCTTTCAAATTGGAAAAATAATGTCTGGGTTTCAAGAACATCTAAAAAATACTGAAAATTATTTTGAAAATGAATATATGGTCCAAATGACACAAAATAGTTTTGAAGACCATATGGATAAAACTCACTACGTAAAATTAGTAAAAAGCTTTAAATTTAAAAATCTCACTTTAGAATCTGCAACAATGTTTCATTCAGAAAAAGACAATCATGTTATATTATATTTCGATACATTGGATTCTAATAATTCTGTTAAAATGAAAAAATGGTCGTCTGATGATCATAGTGAAAACAATTGGTTTGATCTTTGGAATAAAGAAACAATTCATGAAGATATACGAGACATCTTCACTCATCGCATTCTCAAAAATGTTGGATCTCAGCGTGCTCATTCTAGAAATAAAATTTTAAAAACAGAAAAAATAAGGATTGCAAAACATCTAAACATTACATTTGAATATAATGATTATTCTGATGAAAGCAATTATGAATAAACTAATTGCACAAGATCTTTCTATAAATGCAAAAAGCCTTGTCATTACTACGCTCTATTTCAGATTTCGGAAATATTGACAATTATTTTATATATGTTAAATTGTGATAAATTTAACAAACACAATTATTAATGCATCATTATTTGATATTTGAAACTCTCTGCCCACTATTCATGAGTTTGTTGATAATAATATTTAACTCAAACAGACTTGGGCAGTATTTTTCATCTATCGTGGCAATACTAAACACTGCATTTCTATTTCCAATTTATGAGACTCTCATCTCATCAAAGAACAGTATCACATACTTACTTGGCGGGTATGAAAATTCTTATGGAATAGAGTTAAAATTAAACTTTTATAGCTTCATATTCTTAGCAATTATAAACATCTCATTCTTTATTTTCAGTATTTATAAATTATCAATCAAAGACATTTCTAAATTAGAAAATACTCTAATTTTATTATGTATTGCTGGATTCAATGGCATTATCATGTCAAATGATCTATTTAACATTTATGTATTTTTAGAATTAGCATCCATCGCATCTTATGGCTTATTAGCTTCTTCAGGAAGTTTACCAACACTAAAAGCGGCATTTAATTATTTAATTTTTGGAACAATTGGAGCAAGCTTTTATCTTATAGGAATTGCATTCATTTACATATTAACAGGAAGTTTAAATATTTCTATTATCACAGAGCGCACAATGATTTATGATGGATATTCGTCTGGCTTTATATGGCTTTCATTCTTCTTTATTACGCTTGGATTTTTCATAAAACTTGGACTCTTCCCATTACACAAATGGTTAATAGAGGTATACTCAAAATCAAAGTCACAGCTTACAATGTTTTTTTCATTTTCGTCTTCTACAATATCACTATACTTACTCACACTTTTTCTTTTCAATGTTTATGGTGTTTGGAATACAGAAAAATTTTTCAAAATAAATGATTTCCTTCAATTCACAGGAATATTCGCAGCAATATATTTTGGATATAAAGCATTCACAGAGAATGAAAATAAAAAAATCCTTATTTACTCAAGTTTTGCACAAATTGGTTATATGCTTAATACCATTGGTTTTACATATACTGCACATGACAAGACATCGATTAATTCATTCATTTTGCAACTTATTACAAATGCAATTTCAAAACCAGTTCTATTTTTGCTCTTTTCTGAAGAAATAATTAATAATCTAGTCACAGAAAGAAAAAGAATCACACATCTAGTTGTCTCATCATTTCTGATATTAAATTTATTAGGAGTGCCACCATTACTAGGTTTTTTTGGAAAATTTACTATGATTCTCTCAATTATTAAAAACAAAAGTTGGCTCAATCTTGCAATGATAAGTATTGCGATTTTATTCTCATGCCTGTATAGCATAAAACTAATTAAAAACTTATTTAAAGAAAATGTTCATAAGACTCATAACAATTATGAAAAATCAAAAACAGTCCATACTTACAGTTACATATATGAAATCATACCTATGATTTTGGTTTGCGGTGCAGTATTTGCAATTTTGATTTTTTCAAATTATTTAAACTCAATTCTACTACTCGCAACAAATAACTTACTCTTGATTCGATAATTTGGTAAAAACAATTGATATTTATTAGATATTCATTATAATTGAAATTATTTCATAAAATGAAGTGCATCATTATTCCATAATTCTTCCAACACTACTAGATGATCCTTTAACTTATAAAAGCAATCTTGACATTGAAAGTGGTTCATATGTTGTTGTCACTTTGCGGAAAAAATCTGTTGTTGGCGTTGTTTTGGAAAAACAGATTATTCAGGGCGATCTAAAATTTGAAATTAAAAATATTGAGCACATTTTACCACTACCTCCAATTTCCAAGATTTTTATTCAAACTTTTAAGGAAATTTCCAATTTTCACATGGAAAAACTTGGTATAATTTTCTCTTTATTAATTAACATTGTTAATAATTTTTGGAAAAGCATCATAACTCTTGAGAAAATTATAAAAATTCTTGAAAAGAATTACCTTGCAAACTACAATTATTCGAAAAAAACTATTTTAAACTTTATAAATGGAAATAAAGAAGAGCACACTCAATCTGAATCGACAAAAAATAAATATATAATATGTCCATTTACTTTAAACATCTATCAGCAAAATGCTTTACAGGAGATAGAAAATAATATAAATGAAAAAATTATTTTGTTAGAAGGAGAAACTGGTTCTGGAAAAACATTGGTTTACTTTGAAAAAATTAAACATATTTTGAAAAAAGATAACGACGCACAAGTTCTCATTCTGCTGCCAGAAATTGCTCTCACAAATGCGATTTTACACCGTGTTGAGGAATATTTTGGTTTTAAACCATTTTCATGGCATTCAAACCTCAGTCAAAAAGAGCGCAAGGAAAATTTTCTTTCTGTGAATTTCAATATAGCTAGAATCGTAGTCGGAGCGCGGTCCGCTATTTTTTTGCCTTTTCGTAATTTAAAATTAATTATTATTGATGAAGAGCATGACTATTCTTTTAAGCAAGAGCAGCAAATTTTTTATCATACTATTGATATTGCAAAAATAATGCGGAAAATCAATTCGAATTTACAAATCATCTTATCATCTGCTACACCATCACTCGAAACAATATATAACGTAAAAATAAAAAACTACACTAGAGTTTTATTAAAAAGTGAAAAAAGCTTGTCAGAGCGTTTCTCAATTTCAATCGAAGATATGAATCATAATGAAAACCGAAAACAGATAATATCAAAAAATGTTCTTGAAAATATTCGAAAATACCTTGAGCTTGGCCTTCAATCAATGATTTTTTTAAATCGAAGAGGATATAATTCATTGATAATTTGCAAAAAATGTAATGGTAAACTTTTATGCAAGAACTGCTCTGTTGGCATGGTATATTTTAAAGATGGAAATAGATTTTTCTGCCCGCAATGCAATTTTTCAATCGAATTCTCCAGATCAAAATGCACAACTTGCTTTTCTGAGGGTGATTTTAAATTTTATGGCTATGGAATTGAAAAAATTTATGAAATGATTTCAAATGAATTTCCAGATTTAGCAAAAACAGGAAAAATCGCTATTCTATCAAGTGACAATTCAGACAATCTACAGGAAACCATTAAAAAAATTGAGAATGGCGAAGTCGATTTAATAGTTGGGACACAAATTTTGGCTAAAGGACATAATTTCCCAAAACTTGGTTTTTTAACTATACTCGATGGTGGATTAAATTTTTCTGGTGTTGACCTCCGGTCTTCTGAAAAAACATATCAAATTCTTCATCAGATCATGGGGCGCCTTGGGCGCTTTGGAATCAAAGGCGAAGTTATCATTCAGACTCATGAAACACAAAGCCTCGTTTTACAAGCACTTCTGGATTACAATCGTACTAAATTTTACACTTATGAGTTCAAACAAAGAAAAGATTTTAACATGCCGCCATTCTCTCAACTTTTCAAAATTACATTTTCTGATACTAATTCTGAACGCGCTATGAAAAATGCTCTAAAATTTGTTAGCGAATTTGAATACAACTCTGAGGTTGAAATTTTAGGCCCTGCTCCATCTGCAATTATTCGCCTTAATAAACTATATAGACACAATATTATAATAAAGACAAATAATAATTTCGATCTTCAGAAATTTTTATATAATCAGCTCGATAAAAAAGAGCTAAAAAATCTAAAAATGAGGATCGATATCAATCCAATGAATTTTATTTAAAAAATCAATTTATCAATTATCACTCTCGAATTTACAAAAACACTTACTCTCATCTCCAATATTTTTTTCCAAACACTTATCTGACATAATTGGATATAGAGTAATTAATGATTTTTTTCCATCATTATACACTATTTTGAATAAAATATTATTGTTAGAAGCGTCTTTATAAATACAAGACTTATTATGAGAAGCTTTTGGAATTTCATGATTTTTTGTGTCTATATTTGTATCAATTTTTTTTATCTCATTCAAATTCTGTTCAATCTTACCTACTAAACCAGAAAGGGTAATCAATTTTACTGCATCCATGTCTTTTATAAAAGTATTAGTGCATTTTGTCGCAATCTCATTATTCTTATCTATAAAATCAACAGAGATATTTTCTATAAATTTTGAATCGCTTTTTTTAAAATTTAAACACTTTTTTGCATTATTTTTACCAACCACACCCATTCTCTGAAGATCTAAAAATCTATAATAATAGTGTGGCCCGGACATCTTCTTCTCTTTGAGAATACCGCATATTGTGTGAGAAAATCCACTCGTGTTAAATAAAACATCTAGTAGCTCAGATAAAAATATGTTTTTATCATCCGTTTTTACATGAATTTTTTTGTTTAACCCATTATAAATTTTTTCAAAATCACTCTTATATTTTTCATCAACGAGAATATTTCTCAATCCCTCTTTGTTTTGATGACTACCAAAATACCCACATAAATTTAAAATTTCTTTGTCAAAATTGCTAATCTTTTCCAATGTTTTCTCTGAATCACTCGAGAAGAGCTTTTCAAGCTTTGGTTTATCATCAAACTTTTGATACCCGCAATTTTTATTTACTAAATAATCATTTTCACCATCATTAAGAACCGCATACTCTTTCTCATTAACCTTCATATATCTTTTAAAAATATAAGGTTTTTCATTGTTCTTTTTTAAATCTATTTTCCCAACTTTTTCATGTTTTTCACTTTCTAAATTATAGAGATTACACTTATTATTCTCTACAATAAAATGATTAGCACTTGCAACACATGGGATGAATAAACAAGTCAACAAAATTACAAAACGGTACATCTCCAAAAACTTTAAATTTAATAAATTAATTATACATAATTAGTAATTAATTGTATATCAATTTTATATTCTAAATTTCACCATTATTAATGACACATGTAGATTAAATTATATCTCTTTATTCACCAGCATTCTAACTTTCTCAACAATACCTTCAACACTTGGTAATGCTAAAGTTTCTAGATTTTTAGCGTATGGTAATGGAACATCAACAGCATTAACTCTTACTACCGGCCCATCAAGATAGTCAAAACATTCATCATTTATTAAAGCAATAATCTCTGAAGAAACACTATACTGCGGCCATTCCTCATCAACAACAACAACAAAATTTGTCTTTTTTACAGAATCAATAATTGCATTCTTATCTAAAGGCCTCAAAGTTCTTAAATCAATAATCTCAACATCAATTCCTTCTTCTGCCAAAATCTTTTCTGCCTCTAAAATCAACTTCATCATTCTAGAATATCCAACCATAGTTACTTTTTTGTCTTCTGGGTTTTCGCGCTGCATAACTTCCCTAACTATTCTAGCTTTCCCTATTTCAATAATAAAATCGTTGTTAAAATCAGGGTTTTCTAAGTATTTCGCTGGAATAGCTTTCCCCTTATTATCTTGTTGCAACATAGTATAATCAAAGAAGGATTTATTGAAGTATGAATCTGACACAGAATGATCTTCACCATAAACCAATTCATTCTCTAGGAAAATAACAGGATCGTTGTCACGAATTGCAGCTTTTAATAAACCTCTGCAGTCATCCGCGAAATATGGTGCTATTACCTTCAATCCAGGAATATGAGCGTACATAGATCCAAAGCTTTGAGAATGCTGTGCACCAACTCCTGCTGCAACTCCATTTGGCCCACGAAAAACTATCGGACAACAAACCTGCCCTCCTGACATATATTTGGTTTTTGCTGCTGAATTCACTATCTGATCAACTGCCTGTAAAGCAAAATTAAATGTCATAAATTCAACTATTGGTCTCAAACCAGCAAATGCAGCTCCAACTCCTATTCCAGTAAATCCATGCTCTGTAATAGGAGTATCTATAACGCGTTGCATAACGTACTGACCACCTGAATTCGTTTGGTGATCATCTATATGGCTGTTAAATATCTCAAACAAATCTCCTGTTACCTTATACGCACCACGATAATTTGCGACCTCCTCACCCATAATAAAAACTTTATCATCCCGAATCATTTCTTCATACATCGCGTGACGCAAAGCATCTCTCACATAAACTCCAGGTTTTATACTAATCTCACCATCAACAGAAGATGAATTTACAACATTTAAATTTTCCATATTTTGCAACATCTTTATATAACTAAAAGTTTAGTTTTAAAATGAAATAAAGTCAATAATCAAATTATTTAGAGCTTTTTTGAAATAAAAAGATTTTTTTCAATATAAAAAAGCTTTTTGTGTTTCCAGCAAAAAATTTTCCAAACTATAAACTATTAGTATATTAATTTAAAAGGTAAAAACATGAGCTTAAATTTAAGAGGAGCCGATCTAACTGGATTAGATCTAACAAATGCTACAGCTAATTATTTAGATGGTGCAGATCTAAGAGATGTAGATTTAACTGATACAGATTTAACAAAATTCACATTAAAAGGTGCTTTATATAATTCAAAAACCAAGGGAAAATTTTCTGATACACAAAAAAATGCAATGATATTAAAAAGAGAAGGTCCAATAAAGAAGACTGATGGAACGAATCTAAGTGCTAAAGCAACTTGTACTTATGAAAATTTAGAAGCTGGAACTTTGACATCTTCTGATATCTCATAAAAAATTATTAGGTAACTAATATGGATTTTATTACTAGATTGTTTAAATCTAAACCTTCTGAATTAAATTTATCAGGAGCAGATTTAACAAATGTTGATTTAACAAAAATCAAGGAAAAAGTTACAAATGGAGAGGTAACATTAAAATTGGATGGTGCTTCTTATAATAAAAATACTATAGGTTTAACTAAAGATGAGGAAAAAATTATGATGGAAATAAAAGTAGACGGAGATGCAGAAAACACATTAAGAAATGGTCCTGTACTATATAAAATTGGAGCGAAAATTAAAATTGCTGGAAAAGAAACTACAATAGATGGTGAAAATCAAAAAGACAATAAGCATCCAATTAACAAAAAATATGATGAATTAGCGAATGCTGACCTTAAAGGCAAAAGTCTTTTAGATGCTGACTTAAATGGCGCTGACTTAACTGGTACTGACTTAACTAATGTAAATTTAATTGGTGCTGATTTAACTAACGCTACGGTAAATGGCACAATTCTAACTGGAGCATTGTATGACACTAAAACAAAAGGATTATCTGATGATCAAAAGAAAGCAATGAAACTAGTTAGAACTGGCCTAATTCAAATCAAAAATAGTGGTGGAGATCATAAAATTAGAAGAACTTATGAAAGTTTAAGACGTGCTAATAATTTAGGTGGAGTTGATCTATCAAATGCTGATCTAAAAAATACAGATTTCTCAGGTTCTTACATGCAAAAAATTAATCTATCAGGTTCTGATTTAACAAACGCAAATCTTGAACACTGCGACTTACATAAAGCAGATTTAACTGGAGCTGATTTAACTGACGCAACTTTACCGCATGAAAATCTTTTAAGAAATACGTTGTATGACAAAGATACTAAAGGATTAACAGATGCGCAGAAGAAAGTAATGATTTTTGTTACAAGATCTGGTAACATTCTAAAAAAAGGCAGTGCTGAGAAACATGGAATCACAAGAACTTATGAAAGTTTAAAGAATGCCAATTTAGGTAAAATTAATTTATCAGGTGCTGATCTAAAAGAAGTTGATTTCGGAAGATCTTACATGCAATTGGCTAATCTATCAGGTTCTGATTTAACAAACGCAAATCTTGAACACTGCGACTTACATAAAGCAGATTTAACTGGAGCTAATTTAACTGACGCAACTTTACCGCATGAAAATCTTTTAAGAAATGCGTCGTATAATGAAGAAACTACAGGATTAACAGATGCGCAGAAGAAAGTGATGATAAACAAAGAAAAGCAAACAGAACAAAAATAATAAAAAAATCACAATTTTGCTTCCAGATATAAAATAAAAGAATTAAATTATTATCATATTAATAACTAAATATGGTAATAAAAATGGCAACTAGAACAGGTAAAATACAAAAAATCGGAGGAGGAGATCACGCAATCAATATGAATTATGAAGATTTGAAAGGTAAAGATCTAAGTAATAATGGTCGTGGTGGTAGTGATTTTTCAAATGCTGATCTTGCAGGAGCTGATTTAACAGGATCAGTAATGATTGGAAATATATTCAAAGGCACCGATTTTACAGGAGCAGAACTAGGTGGATCAAATTTTCAAAGAGCTGATCTTACTAACGCTATACTAACTAATGTTAAATTTTCTGGAACAAAAATTAAAGTTGCTAACGTTGATTATGATGCAAACTTCCAAAACACAAATTTAACTGGAGCAAAATATGATAAAGATAAATTTAAAAACGTATCAACAAGCCTTGCTTACGTAATGGGCGATGCTTCAGCTAGATCCGCTACTACAACTACTGATAGAACTATCATATCTGATGGACTCAAAGGATTGAAACAATAGATCGCCAATTGTAAAAATACATCTACATACTATAATGTAGTATAATTTCTATATTACTATTATAGTATGCAAATCTCTATTGAATCACAACCAATCATTGGTTTAATGCCAGATATAGATAATCTAACAGTCCATATAATTGGAATTGGCGGAATTGGCATGAGCGCTATTGCAGAGGTTTTATATAAAAATGGAATTCATGTTCAAGGATCCGATGCCAAAGAAAATGAAAACACTAAACGTCTTGAAACTTTAGGAATCAAGTGTTTTATTGGACATCATTCTGAAAATATTGAAAATGCTCACATTGTCGCATATTCAACTGCCGTAAAAAATGACAATGTTGAATATCAGGCTGCAATTCAAGCAAATAAAATTCTCATGTCCCGCCATCAAATTCTTAGAGAAATTATTTTGAAAAGTTGGAACATTTGCGTGTCTGGGATGCATGGAAAAACTACTACTTCATCAATGATTGCTTTGATTTTTGAGTTTCATAGAAATTCAATGTTACAATCGATCATTCATTATCCTGAAAAAGAATTAACCTCTGATAATGTAACAAATTTTATTGCTATCATTGGTGGCGTTATGCAATATAATCAATCAAATGTCATAGCCTATGATAATTTCAAGTGGTCTGTAATTGAAGCTGATGAATCTGATGATAGTTTCATAAAAATTCCAAGCACTATTTCTGTTGTGACAAACATCTCTCCAGAACATCTTGACTATCATTTAACATTTGATTCTATAAAAGATAAATTTATGGAATTTCTAAAAAACATTCCATACTACGGTTTTGGCGTTGTTTGTATTGATGACAATGAGGTTGCTCAAATCGCACAGAGTATCAAATCACAAAACCCTCAAAAAAAAATCTTCACCTATTCAATGATTGATGAACAAGCAGACTATTTCGCGAATAACATAAAAATTATCACAAACTGCATATCATTTGATGTTTATAATCATAAACAATTCTTAGCAAATTTTACAATTAATATCTTCGGTGATTTCAATATCAGTAATTGTTTAGCAGCGATAGCAACTGCAAACGAATTAAAAATTGATATTGATGTTATCAAAAAAGCATTATTTAGTTTTCGATCAACAAAAAGACGTTTTGAAATTCTTGGAAAGTACAAAGATGCAATAGTTATTGATGATTACGGACATCATCCACGTGAATTAAAAGTAGTGATAAAAACGGCTAAAGATCTTGCTGATGCAAACAATTCGAAATTGATTATAATCTTCCAACCTCATAGATATACTAGACTGCAGAAACTTTTTGATGAATTTGTTAATGTTCTATCTACTGATCAAGTAGATAAATTAATCCTTCTTCCAGTCTATCACGCTGGTGAAGAAAAAATCCTCGGCATAGATAGCAATAATCTAGTCAAAAATATAAATTCTAATAATAAAACAAAGAAAGCAATAGTTTGTCTTAACAATTTTGAAGAAATAAAAAACACACTCAATAATTATGATATTCAAAAAAATGATATCATATTGTTCATGGGTGCTGGAGATGTAAACGCACTCGGATACGAATTAATCAAAAACTAATTTTATAGTAGATCTGCATCTGTTAAGATGCCGTCCTCTAGCTTCTCATAAGTAAAATTATTACTTCTTAAATTACCTCCACCTGCCTCAATTGTTTTTTGTATTGGTCCTATTCTTTTAATTCCTATTATCTCAATATTATCTTCATTATCATACAGAGTAACAAATGCTATATCCAAAACATTTATTACCCTTAACGCTAATAAAACTTTATTTTTAATCAATGCATCAAATTTTTTATTACCAATATCTGACCTCATCATTGATACTGAATTCACACATTCTAAACATCTAATAATAATATCACGGATCTGTACAAAATCTCTGCTCGATTCACAATCGAAAATTATTGACCTTATATTAGCTGTGCCATTCAAATTCATAGTTAAATTCAAAATTTCCGAGTACCTACATAAAACTTCTTCTGAAATTATTACACTTTCTAAAATCATTTTAAAATTAACAAATAACTAATACTATATTATAATGTTGCTTTACATATACTAGAAACAAAAAAGACTTTCTATGTTGAAACAATAAAAACAATGATAAAAAATCAAATTATTAATAACTTCAATAACGCAAGTATCACATACGATCAAGTTGCTCACACTCAAAAAATAATTTCCAATGATTTGATAGATCTTTTATATAAAAATATAAATAATAAAATATTTCATAGAATTTTGGATATTGGTACTGGTACTGGATTTACTTCTGAGATTTTACTTTCTAAAAACAAAAATTCAAATTTTGTTTTGAATGACATTGCGGAAAAAATGCTTCTTCAATCCCAAACAAAATTTCACCATCAAAATAATTTCCAGTATATTCCTGGCGATATTGAAAATCAAAATACACAAAATAATCTCTTTAGTGATCATCACTACGATTTAATTGTTTCCAGTCTATCGCTACAATGGGTTAATAATCTTGAGATGTTACTGAAAAAAATTTTAGATCGCACAAAAATTTTAGCTTTTACAACTTTATATAAAGATACTTTTCAAGAAATTACAAATAATTTCAAAAAAAATAATCTCAGTCCACCAACAAATGATTATCCTTCTTTTGAAGATTTAAGTAAAATGGCTTCAACACTTTCTCATGAAAAAAAAATTTCTATAATGAAAAAGCAATATTTTATAAAATTTAAAAATTTCTACGAATATAAAAAATATATAATAAAATTAGGTGCTGG